>CALKWG010000391.1 GCA_938004315.1 uncultured Spirochaetaceae bacterium | reverse complement strand
GGCAAGAACCGCTACACGGTCTACGACCCGGCGGTCTCGGCCAAGGCCAAGGAGCGTTGGCAGCTGGAGCAGGAGCTCAAGGGCGCCCTAGGCGCGGGGGGCTTCAAGCTTTTCTACCAGCCCATCGTAGGGAGCGACGGTCGCGTGCGCGGGATGGAGGCGCTGACGCGTTGGACGCGCGCCGACGGCAGCATGGTGCCCCCGTCGGTCTTCATCCCCTTGGCCGAGGAGAACGGCATGATCACGGCCATAGGCGACTGGGCCCTCCGGCGCGCCTGCTACGACGCCAAGCGCTTGGAGGCCACGGCCGGACGCGGCGTCTACGTCTCGATCAACGTGTCGGGCAGGCAGTTCGAGCGCCCCGGCTTCGCCGACGAGCTGGAGGCCATCGTGCGCGCCTCGGGGCTGCCGCCGCGGCTCCTGAAGCTCGAGCTCACCGAGTCTACGTTGATGCACGATACCAAGGACGCCGCCGAGCGCATCCATGACATCAAGCGGCGCCTGCCCGGCGTCTCTTTCATGATCGACGATTTCGGCACCGGCTACTCCTCGCTCTCCTACCTATCGCGCCTGCCCATCGACGCGCTCAAGATCGACATCTCCTTCGTACTGAACTTGGCGGAGCGCCAGAACCAGAAGGTCGTGAACGCCATCATCAACCTGGGACACAGCCTGCAGCTGGACATCGTGGCCGAGGGCATAGAGACCGAGCAGCAGTGGCAATACTTCGCCCGGCGCGAGTGCGGAGCCCTGCAGGGCTTCTACTTCCATAAACCGGCGCCCTTAGCCAACGTCTATCGCTACATCGCCGCCCAACCGGCGCTTCAAATCGAGGCCGCCCATGCCGCCGCGCCGCCGCCGGCTCAGCCGGCTTCGGCTGGAGCCGCGGAGGCATCCGTGGTACTATAGGCGCCCGAGAAAAGGAGCGCCTTCTTATGGATATACGCGAGCTCGAACCCAGGCCCGTCTGGGAACATTTTTCGTCGATCTGCGCCGTCCCCCACCCCTCCCACCGCGAGGAGGCCTTGGCCGCCGCGTTGGAAGCCTGGGCCAAGGCCCGCGGCTTCGCGTGCGCGCGCGACGCGGCCGGCAACCTCGTCATACGGAAGCCGGCTAGCCCGGGCGCGGAGGGCGCGCCGGGCGTCGTCCTACAGGGCCATTTGGACATGGTGCCGCAGGCCGCGGCCGGCTCCGCGCATGATTTCTCGCGCGACCCGATCCGCGCCATGCTCGACCCCGCCGACCCCGCTTGGGTAAAGGCCGACGGCACCACGCTCGGCGCCGATAACGGCATAGGCTTGGCGATGGGTATGGCCCTGTTCGAGGAGCCTAGCTTTAAGCACGGCCCCTTGGAGCTCCTGTGCACGGCGAACGAAGAGGACGGCATGAGCGGCGCCAAGGGCCTGGACCCGAGCCTCGTGCGCGGCAGGATACTCATCAATATCGACAGCGAGGACGACGACGAGCTCACTATAGGCTGCGCCGGCTCGATACGCTCGCTGGCCAAGCTGGGCGGCGTCGCCGAGCCGGCGCCCGCGGGCTTAACTTGGCTTCGGCTTAGCCTAGGCGGGCTCCTCGGCGGTCATTCGGGCATGGATATCGACAAGGGCCGGGCCAACGCCTGCGTAAGCCTGGCGACGGCGTTAAGCGGCGTCGCCGAGGCGGGCCTTTCCTTCCGGCTCGCCGCCATGGAAGGCGGTAGCGCCTCCAACGCGATCCCGCGCGAAGCCTCCGCGCTGATTGGCGTCGAGGACGAGGCGGCCGCCCGTAAGGCCCTGGACCTCGCCGGCGCGGCGCTCAAGGAGCGCTTCGCCGCGGCCGAGCCCAAGCTGGGGCTCGTCCTCGACGCGGCCGCCGCCCCCGCCTACGCCTTGGCCCCGGCGTCCGCGGCGGAGTTCTGCAGCCTCGTCTGCTCGCTGCCCGACGGTCTCTTCGCCATGGAGCCGGATATCCCCGGCTTGGTCAGGAGCTCGTCGAACCTGGGCATCCTGCGGGCTACGGCCAGCGACGGCGCGTTCCGCGCCGAACTTACCACGATGGTGCGTAGTTCCTCCGATGAGGAGAAGGAGCGCTACGCCGCGGCCATCGAGGCGGCCTTCGACGCCGCGGCGTCGAAGGGCTGGAGCCTCGAACGCGCCCGGGTGAGCGTCTCGCCCGCCTGGGAGCCCGATCCTTCGAGTCCTCTTCTAGCCAAAGCCAAGGCGGCCTTCAAGGCCATGCGCGGCTTCGAGCCCAAGGTGAAATCAACCCACGGCGGCCTTGAGTGCGGCGTGTTCAGGCCGCTCTTCCCCGACATGGCCATGATCTCGGTCGGGCCGACTATACGCTACCCCCACTCCCCCGACGAACGGGTGAACGTGGCCTCGGTAGCGCGGGCCTACGAGTTCTTGAAGAGCCTGGTCCGCGTCGACTGAGCCGGCCCCCAAGCGGCGGCCGGCGTTTCGCAACCTGCCGGCGCCGCGCTTAGGGTGCGGCGTACGCGGCCAAGTACTCGTCGTAGATCCTGACGAGCTCGTCTAATGCCGCCGACCGCGGGAGCTCGAAGGGCGCGCCGAGCTCGGCCGCCAGGCCCTGAGCCTCCGGGTCGAGCGGGCCGAGGAGCGAGCGCACCGGCAAGGCCCGGTTCGAGGTACTCGACACCATGATCGCGTAGCGCCCCGAGAGCGCCTCGTCGAGGCTCAAGGGGCGCTCGCGGACCGGCCGGCCGGCGGCGGCCATAGCCTCCATGATCGTGCGCCTGGTTATGCCTTCGAGCACCTGGGCGGCGGGCGAGGTGTATATCGCGCCGCCGGGCGGAGCCTCCGCCTCGGCGTAGAACAGGTTCATGCGCGTGCCCTCGGTGATCCGGCCGCGGGCGTCCACGAGCAGGGCCTCGTAGCAGGAACGCGCCGCGGCGGCGCGATAGGCTACCGTGGACAGGAGGAGCGAGAGGCTCTTAGCGCGGGGGAACTGCCTCTGGCCCATGAAGAGAAGGCAGGCCACCCCGCGCGACGGCGCGTCGGCCGGCGGGTAAATGGGCGGCAGGCAGAGCGCGCTGCATTCGGCCGGCGCGTCGGCGCGACCGATGACGATGACTTTGACGTTCGCGTCGCTCAAGCCGTTCGCCTCCGCCAGGGCGGCTATCGCGGCCTTGAGGAAGCCCGGCTTGAGCTCGTGAGCGATGCCGAGGAACGCGAGCGAACGGAACAGCCGATCCTCATGGAATTCGGGGAAGTACGCGAGGCTTGATCGAAGCTTTAAGACCTCGTAACAGCCGTAACCTTGGGTTAGATCGGCGTCGTCCAGGCGCGCGGCCGCATCCTCAGCCCGCCGCAGTTCGCCGTCCTTCCAAAACCAAGTTCCGAGCATGGCTTATTCCTCTCCGCGTCGCCATGGCGCGAGCACTTATCTATTGACGATAATTTTATCTAATGCTAGTATTATATCCAATAGTTCCATTTTTCAGAAAACGCCTGGAAAGGACGGCCCGCGATCATGGATGCCCCCTTCGCCACGATTCAGTTAGCTTCTTCCCGCGTCGATTGCCATCATGACTATATCGTGCATACGCCGATCAAAGGCGCCCATATCGACCTCCCCGTCGCCCGGGAAGTCGCCGAAATCAAGCTCGAACGCTATGGGAGACGGCCCCTGCCGTTTATATTCAACGACGAAGCCGACGCGGTAGTCGCGCCCGAGGTCAATATGACCACCGACCGCATCGCCTCGGAATACGGCTACGACCGGATCATCATCGTGAAGCCCAAGCGCGGCCGCAGGGACAAGATACGCATCGCCCGATTCTTGATCAAGGAGCTCGCGGTCATAGAGCTCTCGTCGATGGACGAGGCGCGCGAAGCCGCCCTAACGCCGATCGGAGCGGAGCTGGAGTTCGCCGAGCTGGCGTAGGCGGCGGCAAGGGCGCGCCGGAAAGACGCCGCCGTCGGGACGCCGCTTTCCGCCCGGCGCGTTCTAGGGTATGCTAGGGCGGCCATGGCAAGCAACGCACTCAAGCTCGGCGAGCGCAAGACGGCCGCCATACTCTTCGCCGACATGACGGGCTTCACCGCCATGTCCGAACGCCTCGATCCCGAGGAGATGGACGCCTTCATGAGCCGGGTCTTCGGCGACTTCGAGGCCGTCATCCGGGAATACGGCGGTACCGTAGAGAAATACATAGGCGACGCGATGGTAGCCGTCTTCGGCGTGCCCGACCTGCACGAGGACGACCCGCAGCGCGCCGTGGCCGCGGCGCTGCGCTTCCTGGGGCGCCATGATCCCTGCCGCGAGGCCCGCGGAGCCTGCGACGAGGCGGATTTCCGCGTCGGCATCCACGCCGGCCTAGTAGCCACCGGCACCCGGGGCGATTTCGACGTGGTCACCGGCCACGCCATGGCGGTGGCGCAACGCCTACAGGCCGCGGCCGAGCCGGGCGGCATCCTGGTCTCCGACACGGTACGCCGCGCCTGCGAGCTCGATTATGAGTTCGAAGGCCCCCGCTCCGTGGCCGCCAAGGGGAAGAAAGAGGCCGTCGTAGCCTGGGCCGTCAAGGGTCCGGCCGCCGCCGCGCCGCGCGACGACGCGCCCTTCGTGGGCCGCAAAGAGGCGCTCGACGAACTCCTACGCCACTACCTGCGCTACGATCCGGCCGCGCTCTCGGGCCGCTACGTCCTGGGCGAGGCGGGCATAGGCAAGACGCGATTGGTCCAAGCCCTGATAAGCAAGGCCCGAGCCTTTCCGGACTTCAAGGCCCCTATCCTGGCGGCCCGCGCCCAAAAATTCGTCACGCGGCGCTACGCCGTAGCCTGGGACCTTGCGCTGGCCTATCTGGGCCTGGATCGGGACGCGCCGGCCGATAGGATCGCGGCGGCCCTACGGGGGATCAAGGGCCTGGCGGCCGAGCATGCCGCCGTCCTGGCGGGGCTGGCGGGCGACGACGGCACCCAAGCCGAGGAGCGCGAGGCCCTGCCCGCCCTCTACGCGCTCTACGCCGCCGCCCTGGGCCAGGCCGCCTCGTCGCTCTACTCCCCCCTGCTCTTCGTGGATAACGCCCAGCATATGGACAAGGCTAGCCGCGAGTTCCTCCTGTATTACTGCCGCCGCGCCGAGCATAAGCCCTTCCTGCTCCTGGCCGGGCGCGAGGAGCCGCAGGCGCTACGGGACGCCTTCCCCGAGCTCAAGGCCCTCAAGCTCGGCCCCCTGGCGGAGGACGAGGCTACGGCGCTCGCCAAGGCCCATTGGCCCGCCTGCCCGGACGAGCAGCTCAAGACCATCGTGGGCCTGTCGGCGGGCAACCCGCTCTTCGTGCGCGAGTACGCGTCCTTCGCCCGCGACCGCGGCGAGCTCGGGAGCCTGCCCGAGACCATACAGACTATGTTCCTCACGAGCCTGGAGCATTACCCGCCGGCCGAGCGCGACTTCATCAAGATGATGTCCGCCTTCATCCTGAACTTCAGCGAGGAAAACGCCAGGCGCGTGCTCAAGGCGGCCGGCGGCGATCCGGAGCTGGCGCCCGCGGCGCTCGAACGCTTCGTACGCGACGGCATCCTCGTCAAGGGCGGCGACTATTTTTCCTTCCGCCTGGACCTGCTCCGCAAGGCCCTGTACGCGAGCGTCCTCAACCACAACAAGCGCCTCATCCACGGGGCTATTGCCGACCTCATGCTCGAGATGAAAAGGCCGCATCCCCTGCGGCTCCTACGGCATCTCTTGAACGCCGAGCGCTGGGACGAGGCGGCCGAGCTCCTCCTGCGCGACCCCGAGCGGAACTACAAGTACGAGTTCCTCGACTACCTCGACCCGATCTACAAGCGCTTGGCCAAGCGGGATCCGAAGAGGGCCCTGCAGCTCCTCATCCTAAAGAGCGCGCTCTTTTTCAACATGGGTAAGATCGGCGACGCCGAGCGCGAGCTGTCGCGCATCATGCGGGCGGCCGTAGCCGCCCAGGACGACGCCGGCATGGGCTTCGCCTACCACATGATAGCCGCGCACGCGGCCATGTCCTTCTCCTTCCAGAAGACGCGCTTCACCGGCCAGAAGGCGCTGTTCTACTACCGCCGCGCCGGCATGAGCGCGCGGAGCCTGCAGAACGTCACGCGGACTTTAGCCTGGGCCGAACTGCACCGGAATAACTTCGACGAAGCCAGGTCGCTCGTCGAGCACTGCGCCCTGCTACCCGCCCCGGACCGCTTCGAGCTTTCGAGCGCGAGGGCCGAGTTCAAGCTGTACTCGGGCGACTACCGCGGCGCCCTCGCGGAGCTCGATCTCTACGCCGCCGGCGCGGCCGAGGCGTCGGCGGAGCCCCGACAAGCTGACGACGCCGGCGAGGGCTCCGTAGCCCGATTCTTCGGCCTGGACCTCAAGCTCAAGGCGCTCTGGCAGCTCTGCGACTACCCGGCCTTGGGGCAGGCGGCCCGGGAGCTCTTGGCGCTCGGCCCCTTGAACGAGAGCGCCCTGGCCCAGGCCCACGCCATGGCGGCTTGCTCGACGGCCCTGGCCGGCCGCCGCGAGGAGGCCGAGGCGGGCTTCCTACAGGCCGAGTTCTACGCCGACCAGGTACGGAACGAATTCGAGCGGATAGACGCCCTGCGCATGCTTTGCCTCTGCCGCCTCGTCGCAGGCGACGCGCGCAAGGCCGAGGCCGCCGCCAAGGAAGCCTTGATCCCCGCGCTCCGCCACTCGTGCTACTACCCGGCCTTCGGCCTCCTCGTCGCGCTCACCGGCATAGAGCTGGCCCGCGGCCGCGAAGAGCGGGCCCGCTTCTACGCGACCGAGGCCTCGTATTGCTTCACCACCGGCTTCCTCTTGCCTTATAAGGACGTCATACTCTATTACTACTACGCATCGCGCGTCTTGGAGGGGGAGGCGGCCCGTAAGGCCCCCGCCATCGCCCTGCGCCTCCTGGAGGACGAGAAGGTGAGGATCGGCGACCCCGAGCTCGTCGCCTCCTTCCTGGCTACCCGGGACTTCGGCGAGGCGGAGCGACGCTTAGCGTCGGGAACGGAGCGGCCGCTATGACGACATCCAACGACCTGATCGACGCGCTTCGCTCGGCTCCGGGCTTCGGCGGCCTGGACGAAGGCCGGCTCGCCGCGCTCGCCCGGATCGCCTCGCTTTCGAGCGTCGCCGCCGACGGGGCGATTTTCGAAGAGGACGCGCGCGAGGGCGACCTCTTCTTCCTGATCTCGGGCATAGCCGAGCTGCGCATGCGCGCGCCAGGCGGTAAGAACTCCATGGACGACGCCATAGCCCCGGTTAAAGCGGGGGAATTCGTCGGCGAGACCGCCTTCTTAGACGGCGGACGCCGCGAGGCCGGGCTCTACGCCCGCGATCGCTGCCTGGCCCTGAGGATCGACGGTCCTGCGCTCAAACGGCTCTGCGAGGCCGACGCCGAGCTCGGCAGGGCGGTCTACGCCGCCTTGGGGCGGGTCTCGGCGGGCCGCTATCGCGACGCGGCCATAGAGCTACGGAACGCCCAGCGGGGAACCTACTAGTATGGACGAACTGGCGGCCCGCCGCGCGCTGTACGACGAGCTCGATACGATCGAGGACGCGCTCCTCGGCGGCTATCGACGGGGCAGCCTAGCCCCCGAGTTCCGCCCCCAAGCGCATGCGGGTCCTGCGGCCCGGCGGGCCTCCGGCGCCGAAGCGACGGCCGCCCCGGGCGGCCGCGAGGGCATGGACCCCGCCGGCTCGCCTAAGGGCGATAGCCTGGCGATGGTGGCCCAGGAAGCCGCGCGCTGCCGTAAATGCCGCTTGGCCTCCGGCCGGGCGCGCGCCGTCCCCGGCGAAGGCGCGGCTCGGCCGCTCGTGCTGGTCGTGGGCGAAGGCCCCGGGGCCGAGGAAGACGCCAGCGGCCGCCCCTTCGTGGGGCCGGCGGGCCAGCTCTTGGACCGCATGCTCGCCGCCATCGGCCTTTCGAGGGCTGAGAACTGCTATATCGCCAACGTCGTTAAATGCCGTCCGCCTATGAACCGCGACCCCGCCCCGGACGAGCAGGCGGCCTGCATCGGGTATCTTGAACGGCAGGTCGCCCTCTTAAGACCCAAGGCGATACTCGCCGCAGGCCGCGTACCGGCCCAGGCCCTCTTAGGCACCAAGGAGGGCGTCGGCAAGCTCCGCGGTCGCGTCTGGGACTACAAGGGCCTACCCCTCGTCGCCAGCTATCACCCGAGCGCCTTGTTACGTAACGAGGAGCTTAAGCGCCCCGCCTGGGAGGATTTAAAGCTCCTTAAGTCGCTCCTCCCCGAAACCTAAGCCCCATGCCAGGCTACGTCGGCGTCGCCTTCGACCTGCCGGTCGACAGGGAATTCAGCTACCGCGAGCCCGAGGGCCTTGAGGCTCCGGTAGGCTCGCGGGTCGAGGCGGCCTTCGGCCGGCGCTTGCTCGTCGGCTGGGTCGTATCGCGGGGCGCGGCCTGCGATCTGGACCCGGCCCTGGTCAAGCCCTATCGCCGCGTCGTGGACGCCGAGCCCCTATTCGGGGACGATACCCTGGAGCTGGCCCGGTGGCTGGCCGGCATGTATTTCTGCTCGCTCGGGGAGGCGCTGGCGTCGATGATGCCCTCCGGCCGACGCGAAGCCAAGCCCGAGGCGGGCGGCTTCGACGAGGTACGCGTCGAACCCTCGCCGGTAACGGCGAGCGCCGAGCAAAAGGCGGCGCTCGCGCGCATCGTCTCCGGCCGCGGCGGCCGCTACTACCTGTACGGGCCCACGGGTTCGGGCAAGACCGAGGTATTCCTCCAGGCGGCCGAAGCCGCCTTGGCCGAGGGCCGCGGCGTCATCTACCTCGTCCCCGAGATAGCCCTTACCCACCAGGTCGTCGACGCCGTCAAGCGACGCTTCGGCCAGCGCTGCGCCGTGCTCCACTCCGGGCTGACGCCGTCGAGGCGCCTGGCCGAATGGCGGCGCCTGCAGTCGGGGGAGGCCGACATAGCCGTCGGGGCGCGGAGCGCCGTCTTCGCCCCGGTGCGGAACCTAGGCCTCGTCGTGCTCGACGAGGAGCACGAAGGCTCCTATAAATCCGGCTCGAGCCCGCGCTACCACGCCAGGCAGGCGGCGATGCGGCGGGCGGCCCTCGCAGGCGCCCGCCTCGTGATGGGCTCGGCCACGCCGAGCGTAGAGGCCTGGCGCCTGATGAACGAGGGCGGGCTCGAGCGGCTCTCGCTGTCCGAGCGCCTGGCCGGCGGCGAGCTGCCCGAGATCGAGGTGGTGGACATGCGCCCGGAATCGGGCGCCCTGTCCGCGCGCCTGGTCGACGAGATCCGTCGCGTACGGGGAGAGGGCGGCCAGTCCATACTCTTCCTGAACCGACGCGGCTTCTCATACTTCTGGACCTGCCGCGCCTGCGGCGCCGAGGCGACATGTAAGCATTGTTCGGTGGGCCTTACCTACCACAAGGAGCGGGGCCGCATGGTTTGCCACTACTGCGGCTACTCGGCTGAGCCGCCGGGCGCCTGCCCGAGCTGCGGCTCGCTGGATACCGGTTGGGCCGGCTTCGGCACCGAACGCGTCGAGGAGGACGCCGCGCGGCTCTTCCCCGAGCTCAAGATAGCCAGGCTCGACGCAGACGCCGCGTCCAAGGCGGGAGGCGTCGAGCGCATCCTGGCCGAATTCCGCGACCGCAAGGCCGACCTGCTCCTAGGCACCCAGATGGTGGCCAAGGGCCTCAACTTCCCCGGGGTCCGCCTCGTCGGCGTCGTCTCGGCCGATACCGCCTTGAACATGCCCGATTTCCGCGCGGCGGAGCGGGCCTTCGCCCTGATCACCCAGGTGGCCGGCCGTGCCGGCCGCTTCGAGAAGGGCGGCCGGGTCGTGGTCCAGACCTACCGGCCCCAGAGCGCGGTGATACGCCGCGCCGCCGCCCATGACGTCGAAGGCTTCTACCGAGACGAGCTGGCGATACGCAGGGAGCTGGGCTTCCCGCCCTTCGCCAGGCTCATCCGCGTAGTGCTGCGTTCGAAGGAGCGCGAGGCGGCCCGACGGGCGGCCGGCGAGCTGGCCGCGGCGGCGGCGGAGGGCGCCGGCGGAGCCGTCGAGGTCTTGGGGCCGGCCGAGTGCCCCATCGGCATGATAGCCGGCAACGCGCGCTATCAGCTCATCCTGCGCTCGGCCGAGCCGGGTCCCGCCCGCTCGGCGCTCGCCGCGGCCATCGGCGCGACGAAGCTCCCCTCGGGCGTCTACGCGGAGATCGACCCCGACCCGGTGTCGCTCCTATGAAGGATGCGATCAAGGCGGCGGCGCGTAGGGCCGCCCGAGGCGCGGCCGCGTTCGCCCTCTCCGTCGCGCTCGCCCTCCTCGCCGCGGCCAGCCCGGCCGCCTTCCGCGTCTATAGGCCGGAGCCTACGGCCCCCGTCAGGTCGAGCCTGGAGCCCGGCCGCGCGCTCAAGGCGATAGGCGCCTGGGTATCGGGCCTCGCGGGAGGCGACGGCTTCGTCTACGTCGTCGGGCAGACGCGCTGGGACGCGAGGGAGACGATGCCGCGCTACGCCGCCGTATCCTTCTTCTACGTCGTCGCGCCCGGCCTCGCGGGAATTAGCCTAGGCATCGTCTTAGGGATAGCCGGGGGGAGCGGGCCGCGACGCCGCGGGGCGGGACTCCTCGGCCGAGCCTTGGGCACCCTCTACGCCGTGCCGGAATTCATCCTGGCCCTGGCGCTGCAGCTCGGCGCGCTGGTTGCCCTGGACGCCTTAGGCTTTAGCGTCGCCCGCATATCGAGCGACCCGCGTGGCGGGCCGGTCCTCGCCCTGCCCTTCATGCTCATGGCCTTCTATCCCTTCGCCTTCACGTATAAGGCGGCGCGACGGCGCGCGCTCGAGGCGGCCGAATCCGACTACGTCCGATACGCGCGGGCCAAGGGCTTGGGCGAGGCGCTCATCAGCCGACGGCACCTCGGCGCGGCGGTCATCCCCGAGATCAGGTCCGAGCTACCGTCCATCATCTCGCTGATGCAGGGGAACCTCTTCATGTGCGAGTATATCTTCGCGTTACCGGGCGTGACGCGGCTCCTATTCACCGCCGCTTTTCCCGCCAGGGGCGGCTTGGCGCGTTCGGGGGAGTTCCAATACCCGGTCGCCGCCCTGGTCGTAATCGCCTGCTTCGCCGTCTACGCCGCCGCCTGGGGGACGTACCGCATAGCCCTAGCCGTAGCCAGGAGGGGCCTAAGCGGTGAACGCTAAGCTCCTAGCCGGCGCGCTCGCCCTGGCCGCGCTCGCCTTCGTCGCGGCCTTCCCCGGGCTCCTCGCGCCCTACCCCTTCGGCTACGCCGACACGATACGCTTCGCGGAGACCGAGGCGGGGCAAACGTGGGTCTACGCGCCCGAGCCGCCCTCCGAGGTCTATCCCTGGGGGAGCGACGATTACGGCTACGACCTTATGACGAGGCTACTCTGGGGTTTGCGTTGGACCTTGGGCATCGTCACCTTGACCGCCTTCATGCGCAGCGCCTTAGGCGCGGCGATCGGCATCGCGGCGGCGATGGGGGGATCGGCGCCCCGAAGGCGATCGGGCGCGGCGGCCGCCCCCCTGGCCGGCGTACCGAGCTTCGTCCTGGCCTTCTTCATCCTCTATCCGATCACCGTTAACTCCCCGTTGGGGAGCGTCGGCCTCTTCTTCGTCCAGGCGGCCGTGCTGACGGCCTTCGAGCTCGCCGGAGTCGCCGGCTCCTTCGACGCGCGAACCCGGGCGCTCCTCGACAAGCCCTTCGTGACGGCCGCCGTCGGGGCCGGGGCCGACCGCGGATGGATACTGAGGCATCACCTGGCGCCGTACCTAGCCGAAGCCTTCGCCGAGACCTTCGCCGACCAATGCGTAAGGACCCTGCAATTCGTGGGCAGGCTGGGGATGTTCTTCGTTTTCATCGGCGGCACGACCCTGACCTTCGACCCGCCCCTGCTCACCTCGACGACGGGCGAGTTGGCCGGGCTCATAGGCCTGTATCGCGCCCGGCTCCTGGTGAATCGTTGGCTCTTGGCCTATCCATTGGGCGCCTACCTGGTCATAGCCGGGTCGTTCGGGCTCTTCGCCTCGGGGCTCAGGGAACTCCTTAAGAAGGGGCCCGAGGCTTAACGGCCGCTTAGTTCAGGCGGGCGCGAACCCTCGCCTGCCCGTCGCGGGCCTCGGCCAGGGTCGGGCTTAAGCGGAGGGCCCGGCCGAAGTATTCGTCGGCGCGGCGGTAGTCGCCCAGGGCCTCGACGGCGAGGCCGTAGCGTAGCCACCAACGGGGCATATTCGGCTCTCGATAGACCGCCAGGGCGTAGGCTATGTCGGCATGATCGAAACGCCGCAAGCGCACGTAGCTTTCAGCCATATAGAAGTAGCTCGTCGGCACCCGGTCGGCGAATTCGCTCGCGTTGTCGATGTAGCGCTGCAGGTTCCGAAGCGAGGCCGCGTCGTCTCCGAGGTGGAAATAGGCTTCGCCCATCACCTGCACGATCCTGGCGTCGAACCTGACTCGTAGGGCTTGCGTCCCTAAGTCGACCACCTCGCGATAGAGGCCGAGCCTGAAGAGGCTCCACGATTTAACCGTATAGGCGTCCATGCGCTGCGGGTTCTCGGCGAGCTCGGCGTCGCAGATGGCTATGGCCTCCCGGAACTTCGCCGCCGCCTCCGCCGCTCGGCCCGCGCTCTCATGGGCGCGGCCTTGGTTAAAGGCGAGCAAGGCGTCCGGCCGCGGCGCGACCGGCGCGACCGGCGCGACCGGCGCGGCCGGGACGGTTGGCGCGGCCGGGGCGGCCGGGGCCTCCTGCGGGGAGGCTTCCTGGGCCGCCAGGGGCGCGAGGGCTACGAACAGGGCGACGGTTACGCGGATTACGGAGCGCATGATTCGATACCACCTATATACGGGCGGCCTAGCGGCCGCCTTCCTACGTAGCATTATGGTCCGATTCCGCGGCACGGATCAAGGCGGGTCGCTCCCTTCCCAGCGCCCCGCGCCGGCGTCTATACTCCCCTTTCAAGGAGGCCGCCGGATGTCCGTACCCCTGCACAAGGCCAAATACGACGAAGCTTCGCTCTTCGCCCCCGAGCAGTTCTTAGGCTATATACGATCGAAGGGAGCCCTGCCCGCCGGGGAGCGCGCGCCGAAAGGGGCGATCCTCTCGTATCAAAAGAGCCTCTTCGACTTCGCGACCTCGCGCCATAAGGTGCGCTTCGCCGAGGGCTACTTCCGCTCTCACCTAGCCTACTTGGAGGACGAAGGCGGCGACATCGCCATCGTCGGGCGCTTCGGCGTAGGCGGCCCCGCCGCGGCCGTCATGCTCGAGGAGCTCATCGCCTTCGGCTGCCGCTCTTTCGTATCAATGGGCACGGCGGGGAGCCTCGTGCCCGGCCTCTATCCCGGCAGCTTGGTACTCTGCGACGGCGCGCTGCGCGACGAGGGGCTGTCGTACCACTACCTGACCGACGGCCGGCCGGCGCGGCCTGACCCCGCCCTAACCCGGACCCTCGGCGACGAGCTTACGCGCGCCGGCTTGACGTATCGTACGGGCCCCGCCTGGACCACCGACGCCATCTACCGCGAAACCAGGGCCGAGATGGCCGCCCGCGTCGCCGAGGGCGCCCTCGTGGTGGAGATGGAGGCGGCCGCGCTCTTCGCCGTAGCCGAATACCGCGGCGTGGCGCTAGCCTCGTGCTTTACGATTTCCGACAGCCTCGCCGAGCCCGAATGGAAGCCCGACTTCCTGTCCAAGGACACCTCGGCCGGGCTCGAGGATATCTATAGCGCCGCGGTCGGCGCGCTACGGGTTTCCGTCGCTAAAGGGATGTAGCTTCGGCGTCGAGCATGGACGAATGAAGGCGGCCGGCATGCAGCCGGCTGCGATGCGGGGGATTCCGGCGGCCGGTCGAGCGAGCCGCCGGTTTCTCGAATGAAGCTTAGAGCTTGAAGAGCAGGCCGATGAGGCCGCCGCTCCAGCCGCCGTAGTAGCCGCCTTCGAAGTTTATGGCGAAGTTAGGGCTGAAGAAATAGCTCACGCCGCCCACGGAGCGGAGGCCGATCCTGAAGCCGCTGTCACCTGTGTACCCATAGTAGTCTTCACTATAGCTATAGAACCCAGCGCCCAAACCCACATACCAATCAGTATTCGCCAAAAAACCAAGACCATCAGGTAGCGCTACATCTTTTAACCCGAAGTGAAGGGTACCGAATGCACCGGCACCTAAATAGGTATAATGCCAATCTGAGTTATAGCGATAGCTAAAGTACGCCGCCTTCGCCGCCACGCCATAGCTCAAGGGGAAGGTATCCCCCAGCATAAACTGGCCGAGCATGAGCTCCACGCCGCCGGAGACGTCGATGGCGCCCCAGAAGAAGCCATAGCCGATGCCGGCCGTAACGGCTAGATCGCCGGGGGCCATCAGGGGTTCGAGCTTCGCATCCTGGGCGAAGGCTAAGCCGGCGCACAGGCAGAGGGCTACGCAGAGAACAGAGATACGTTTCATACCTACTCCTCGCAGAACGATTGAGATGATCCGAGCGCGCTCAGTATCAGGCCGATTTAATGAACCGGCTTCTCGTTTTCTCCGGATTCTCTGCTTGAAAATGCCGAATAGCGATACGCGGCGCCGCTCCGCGGCGGAGGCGCGCTATGTTTCGATATTTTTATATATAAAAACGAGCCGGAACGCCTCGAGCCCCATGCATAACCCTTGCATAGAGAGAGAAAAAAACGTACTATATCGGCGTTCCCGGCAACGAGCGTACTCATCCTACTCATCTATTCTGCTTCGATACGCCCCTAGGCCGAATACCACACACAAAGGAACCCGTATGGCTGATACGAAGAACATGGTCATGATCGACGGCAACACCGCCGCCGCACACGTCGCCCACGCCTGCTCCGAGGTGATCGCGATCTATCCGATCACCCCCTCCTCCCCCATGGGCGAGCTGTCCGACGAATTCTCCGCCCAGGGCCGCAAGAACATCTTCGGAACCGTGCCCCAGGTCGTGGAGATGCAGTCCGAGGCCGGCGCCGCCGGCGCGGTCCACGGCGCCCTCACCACCGGCGCGCTGACGACGACCTTCACCGCCAGCCAGGGCCTCCTCCTCATGATCCCGAACATGTACAAGATCGCCGGCGAGTGCACCTC
>CALKWG010000390.1 GCA_938004315.1 uncultured Spirochaetaceae bacterium | reverse complement strand
GATCGTATTCGGTGACTGGAGTTCAGACGTGTGCTCTTCCGATCTCAGCTATCCGCCCTGGGCTCGGGGCGCGTCATCCGAGCGGGGGACTAATCCTCGGGCGCTTCGGCCAGGCCGGCGCGGCCCGCCGGTCCCGACGACGCTATACGCCGTCCGGCGCCGTGCTATACTGTGCCTCCGTGACGGAGGGCGAACTTGGCCGAGGCGTATAAGATCATCTTGGTGGACGACGAGGACGAGGTACGCGGGCGCATCTCGTCCAAGGTGTCGGCGGAGAGCGGCTTCGTCGTGGTCGGCACCGCCGGCAACGGCTACGACGCCCTGGAGCTCATCGAGCGCGAGCAGCCCCAGGTGGTCATAACCGACATCAAGATGCCCTACATCGACGGCATCGAGCTGGCGCGCATCATACGCCGCGACTTCCCCACCGTACGCATCGGCTTCATCACCGGCTTCGACGAATTCGACTACGCGCGCCAGGCGGTGGAGCTCGGCGTGCGCAGCTACCTTACCAAGCCCCTGACCCAGGACGACGTCGCCGCCTTCCTGCGCAAGCTCAAGGCGGAGCTGGACGAGGAGGCCCGCGAGGCCTACAGCCGCGAGCGCCTGAAGAAGCAGTACGAGCAGAGCCTGCCCCTCGTCATCGAGAGCTGCCTGGGCGCCATCGTGGCCTCGGGCCCGGGCGGCCGGCCGGAGGACCTGGCCCTCCTGCGCGACTACGGCGTCAGCCTGGACGACGCCGACTACGTCGTAGCCTTCGCCGTGATCGAGCGCGATCCCAACCGACGCGGCATCGTCGAGCACGAGCAGCTCAAGCTAGCCGTCCGCGCCCGCGTCGGCTCGCTCCTGGAGCTCGGCGGGCTCTCCTACTACCGCTTCCCCCTGCACGAGGGCCTGGCCTTCGTCGTCAAGCGCTCGGGCGCATCCTTCGAATCGGAGCTGGACGCGGCCTTGAACCGCGCCGCCCGCTCATGCGAGCAGTTCATGGCCGTCCGCATGGCGGTGGGCGTTAGCGGGACCCATCGGGACCTCCGGCGCCTGGCCAAGGCCTGCGAGGAGGCCTCGGGCGCCCTCTACGCCGAGCGCTTCGCATCCTTAAGCCCCGTGAGCTACTACGGCCAAGCCGGCCAGCGCGAAGGCGAGGCGCCGCGCCTGGGCGAGGCCGAGGCCGACGCCCTCGAGCGCCTCCTGAAGCTGGGCTCGGACGAGGAGCTGGCCGCGGCCCTAGACGCGCTCCGCTCGCGCACCGAAACCGCGGCCGAGCAGGGCTCGCCCCTGGCCGGCTTCTTCCTGGGCCTGGCCGGCATCCTGGCGGGCTACGCCTCGAGCCTAGGCTCGGACCTAGCCGAGCTCTGCGGCGAGGACCCGTTCTCACGCCTAGCCTCGCTGCGCTCGCCGGCGCTCTTCTTCCCCTGGTTCGCGGCGATGGCGGCGGCCGCGCGCGAGAGAAGCGCCGCGGCCCGCGCCAGCGGCGCCGAGAGGGCCTTGGAGCGGGCGTTGGCGCTGATGGAGCGCCGCTACGGCGACCCCGAGCTAAGCATGGACCAAGTGTGCGGCGAACTGGCCATCAGTCCCTCGTACTTAAGCCAGCTGTTTAGGCGCCTCAAGGGCACGAGCTTCGTCAGGCACCTGACCTCGATCCGCATCGAGCGGGCCAAGGAGCTCCTCTCCAGCACGAACGAGCTCATCGTCGAGGTTGCGGCGCGCTGCGGCTACAAGGACGTGTATTACTTCAGCCATAGCTTCAAGAAATATACGGGCGTCCCGCCCAAGAAGTACCGCGATGAACGCGGCTAAGCCCGGCTCGTCCATTCGGGCGAGCATCCTCATCGCGGTGCTCGCCGTGGCCTCGGCCATGGTCGTCGTCAGCTCCCTCGTGTACCTGGCGGTCTCGGCCGGCACGCTCGGCTCCTTCGCCGAGGCCCAGTCGGCGGAGATCAACAAGCAGATCGTCATGAACTACGAGGGCTACGTGACCAGCGTCATCGAGACGGCCAACTACATCCAGTTCGCCTCCATCGGGCTGGACGTGAGGCGCGACCAGGGCTCGCTCGCCGCGCTCTACCAGGCCAACGCCGATATCAAGACCGACGTCCTATCCGTCTTCCTCTTCGACGAGAACGGGACCAAGCTCGTAGGCCCGCCCATGGACGTGGCGGCGCCGCTGGACGTCCCCGCCCGGCCGTGGTTCGGCGACGCGCTCGAGCTGCCGGAGATCTTCCATTTCTCCATCGAAGGCCGCGAGAGCATGGCCGAGACCCGGGACGAGGAGGCCCTCTGCGTAAGCAAGGCGGTGGAGTACCTTGACGGCGGCCGGGCCGCCCGCGGCGTCCTCCTCATAGAGCTCGGCCAAGGCGCCCTGGATAAGCTAGCCAGGCGCTCCAACCTGGGCCCCGGCGGCCACCTCCTCATCCTGGACGAGGACGGCCGCCTCCTCTACACCTCGGCCCCGGCCGGCAGGCTGGCTGCCCAGAGCGCGGCGCTCGCGGCGGCCATGCACCTAGGCAGCGTGCGCGCGTCGCCGGGCGGCATGGACGCGGTGATCAACGTGAACACCCTGGCCCATACCCGCTGGCGGATCGCCACGGTTAGCAACGTCGGGGAGATCCGCGCGGCGACCTCGCGGCTCCTCCTCATCACCCTCGTCATCCTCGTGGGGTCCACCGCCCTTAGCGCGACGGCGGCCAGCATGGTCTCGCGCCGCATCTCCAAGCCCATAGGGGAGCTCAAGGAGGCCATGCTCAGGATAGAGGGCGGCGACCTAGACGCCCCCGTGCCGGTGAGCGGCCAGCGGGAGATGGCCCTCCTCTCCCACGCCCTGGCCAGCATGGTGGCGCGCATACGCGAGCTCATGCAGAGCCTGGTCGCGGAGCAGAAGGAGAAGCGCAAGACCGAGCTCAAAGCGCTGCAGAACCAGATCAACCCGCACTTCCTCTACAACACCCTGGACTCCATCGTATGGTTGGCCGAGCGGGGACGAAGCAAGGACGTAATCACCTGCGTCGTTGCCCTGGCGCGCTTCTTCCGCATCAGCATCTCGCGCGGCGAGCTCTTCATACCCATCGAGGACGAGATAGCCCACGTGGAGAACTACCTGACCATACAGGGCATACGCTACGTCGAGCGCTTCGGCCACTCGGTCAGCCTGCAGCCGGGCATGCACGGCATGAAGGTCATGAAGCTCATCCTGCAGCCCATCATTGAGAACGCCATCTACCACGGCGTGGGCGACGAGGCCGGCCATATCGCCATACGCGGGCGGGTGGAGGGCGGGCGCATCGTCTTCTCCGTCACCAACACCGGCTACGGCATAAGCGAGGAGAAGATAACGGAGATGTACGCGATCATGAAGGGCGAGGGCGAGCGGAGCGGCGTCGGCATACGCAACGTCTACCAGCGGCTCAAGCTGTACTACGGCGACGGCGCCGACCTGCGCATATCGAGCGTACCCGACGAGAGCACCACGGTGGCGCTGTACATCCCGGCGAGCCCGCCGGAGGCCAGGCCGTGATCCGGCCGTCCGCCCGCCGACGGGCCGGCCGGCCGAGCGGGAGGGGGGCCGCCTTAGCCGTGGCGCTCTCTGCGCTCGCGGCCGGCGCGGCCGTAACATGCGCCCCCGCCCCGCCCCTGGTCGGGCTCTTCCTCTACGAGCGGGCCGACCCCTACATAGACGAGTTCGCCAGGCAGATCGAGGAGGAGGCGCGCGGCGGGCTGTCCGTCGTCGCCTTCGACGCCGGCAACTCGCAGCTCATCCAGAACGAGCAGCTCCTGTCCTTCCTTTCCAAGAAGCCGGCCGCGGTCATGCTCAACCCGGTGGACCGCCTGGCCTCCTACGCCCTGGCTAGGCGCCTCAAGGAGGCCGGGGTGCCGGTCGTCTTCTTCAACCGCGAGCCCTTAGCGCGCGACTTAGAGATCTGGGAGCGCAGCTACTACGTCGGCGCCCGCGCCGAGCAGTCGGGGCAGATGCAGGCGGAGCTGGCCATGGCCCTCTTCGGCGGCGACCCCGCGGGCCTCAACCGCCGCGACCTGAACGGCGACGGCGCCATACAGCTCCTCATCCTCAAGGGCGAGCAGGGCCACCAGGACGCGGAGCTGCGTACCAAGGCCCTGCTCGAAAGCTTCGACGCCGCCGGCTACGAGGTGGAGGTGCTGGCCATCGAGGTGGCGAACTGGAAATTCGACGAGGGCTACGAGAAGATCGGCCCGCTGGCCAGGACGCACGGCGGCCGCGTCGAGCTCGTCGCGTCCAACAACGACGCCATGGCCCTAGGCGCCATAGCGCGCCTGCGGCAGCTGGGCTACTTCAAGGACGACAACCGCGACGGCTCCATGGACGGACGGGACGAAAGCTGGCTCCCCGTCCTGGGCATAGACGGGCTGAAGGAGGCGCAGGACTCCATACGCGAGGGCTACCTCTACGGCACGGTGGAGAACGACAGCCTGAGCATGGCCCGCGCCATGGTGCGGCTGGCCGTCTCCCTCGTGGCGCCCGAGCCGCCGCCCAACAGGCCGCTGGCCGAGCGCTACATATGGATAGATTACCAACCCTTCAAGGCCGCGGACTAAGCCGCGCGGCCCGCGACGCATCGCTCCTTGTGCGCGTTTTCACAAAAACTGCGCGGAATCTCGCATTGCGCCGCCCGGGAAGCGGCCATATCGTGTGACCATAGCGGGACCGCATGGCCCCGGGGGATCCCTAGGATCTCTATACGCGTAAAGGAGCATCGCATGAATCGTAAGATCGGTATCGTCGCGCTCGTGGCGCTTTTGGCCCTCTCGGTCTTCAGCGTCTCTGCCGCAGGCAGCAAGGAATCCGGCCAGATCGTCATCGGCGCCAACATCTACAGCTTCGCCGACAACTTCATGAACGGCGTCATGAAGCCCGAGCTCGAGCGCTACGCCAAGGAGAAGGGCGCCCGCATCGAGATCGTGGACTCCGAGGGCCAGCAGGCCAAGCTCAACGATCAGGTAGACGTGTTCATCAGCCGCAAGGTCAGCGTCCTGGCCATCAACCTGGTCGACCCCGCCTCCGCCAGCGCGATCATCGCCAAGGCCAAGAAGGCCGGCATCCCCCTTATCCTCTTTAATAAAGAACCCACCGAGAAGGGCGCCATGGCCAGCTACGACAAGGTCTGGTATGTGGGCACCAACTCCGCCGAATCCGGCATCATCCAAGGCCAGATGATGGTCGCCGACTGGAAGGCCAACCCCGCCTGGGACAAGAACAAGGACGGCGTCGTCCAGTACGTCATGCTCAAGGGCGAGCCGGGCCATCCCGACGCCGAAGCCCGCACCCTGCACTCGGTGAAGGCCTTCACCGACGCCGGCATCAAGGTCCAGCAGCTGGCCCTCGAGGCCGACCCCAACTGGTCCACCCAGCACGGCAACGACAAGATGGCCGCCTGGCTCACCTCCAGCTTCGGCAAGGACATCGAGCTGGTCATCTGCAACAACGACGGCATGGCCTTCGGCGCCATCAACGCCCTTAAGGCGGCCGGCGTCAAGCTCCCGCTCTACGGCGTCGACGCCCTGGACCAGGCCCTGACCCACATCGCCGACGGCGAGATGAACGGCACCGTGCTGAACGACGGCGTCAACCAGAGCCGCGCCACGCTCGACCTGGCTATCAACGCCGCCATGGGCAAGCCCGTCACCGAAGGCACCAAGTGGACCCTGGCTACCGACGGCTCCAAGGCCGTGCGCGTCGCCTACGTCGGCGTCACCCCCAAGAACTACCGCGAATTCCGCAAGTAATTCCGGCCAGGCCATAGTATACTGACGGGGCGCCCCGCCGATCCGCCGGCCCGCATAGGGCGGACGGGCGGACGGGGGCGCCCCGCTCGCGTAGGGGGCGGCCGATGACGCGGCCGGCCCGAAGAACCGGAACTGGGAGAGGCATGCCGTGGAAGAAAAGTACTTATTGAGCATACGCGGCGTATGCAAGTCGTTCTCGGGAGTCCAGGTACTCAAGGACGTCCGCCTCGACGTACGGGCGGGCACGGTGCACAGCCTCATGGGCGAGAACGGCGCCGGCAAGTCCACGCTCATGAAATGCCTCTTCGGCATCTATAGGCAGGACGCCGGCGAATTCTACCTGGACGGCAAACCCTTCAACTTCACCGACCCCAAGCACGCCCTGGAGCACGGCGTATCCATGGTGCACCAGGAGCTGAACCAAGTCACCCAACGCAGCATCTCGGACAACATCTGGCTGGGCCGCTACCCCACCAAGGGCCCCTTCGTCGACGAGAAGAAGATGCGCCAGGATACCCTGTCTCTATTTAAGCGCATCAACATCCACCTCGACCCCGATACCCTGCTCTCCACCCTCTCGGTATCGCAGCGGCAGATGGTGGAGATCGCCAAGGCCGTCTCCTACGACGCCAAGATCATCGTGCTGGACGAGCCGACCTCGTCGCTGACCGAGCACGAAGTGGAGCTGCTCTTCGAAATCATCGCGACGCTCAAGAAGCAGGGCGTAGGCGTCATCTATATATCCCATAAGATGGACGAGATCTTCCGCATCTCGGACGACGTGACCGTGCTTCGCGACGGGAAATATATCGGCACCGACGCCGTCGGCAATCTGACCATCGAGAAGGTCGTGAACATGATGGTCGGCCGCGACCTAGAGGATCGCTTCCCGCCCAAGGACAACGTCCCCGGCGAGGTGAAGCTCTCCGTCAGGGGCCTCTCTACGAAATATAAGCCCCTTGTCCGCGACGTGAGCTTCGAGCTCCGCGAGGGCGAGATACTCGGCGTGGCCGGCCTCGTCGGCGCGGGCCGCACCGAGCTCGTCGAGGCCATCTTCGGCGTCCGCACGCGCGAGGCCGGCGAGATACTCCTGGACGGCAAGCCCCTGGCCAACCCGAGCCCCAACAAGGCCATACGGGACGGCTTCGCCTACCTGACCGAGGAGCGGCGCGAGACGGGCATCTATCCCATGGCCGATATAACCTTCAACACGACCATAGCCAACGTCGAAGCCTATAAGGGAAAGGCCGGCTTCCTATCCGACCGCAAGATGGAGAAGGACACCGACGCCCAGATCAAGGCCATGCGCATCAAGACGCCGAGCAAGCGCGAGCCCATACGCTCGCTGTCCGGCGGCAACCAGCAGAAGGTCATCATCGGCCGCTGGCTCCTAACCCAGCCCGACGTCCTCCTCCTGGACGAGCCGACCCGCGGCATCGACGTGGGCGCCAAGTACGACATCTACCAGCTGATCATCAACTTGGCTAAGTCGGGCAAGTCGGTGGTCGTCGTCTCCTCGGAGATGCCCGAGCTCATCGGCATCACCAACCGCATCCTGGTGATGAGCAACGGCCGCATGGCCGGCGTCGTGGATACGGATAAGACCAGCCAAGAAGAGATATTCCATCTCGCAACGAAGTACCTGAACGATACGAGGGAGGCCGAAGTATGAGCGAGGGCGCCGCGCGCGGATTAAAAGGCATGACGAAGGAGCAGTGGAAGGAGTTCTTCGTCAAGAACGCCATCTACATGGTGATCTTCGCCATCATCCTGTTCATCATCATCAAGGAACCCGCCTTCCTTTCGCCCTTCGTGCTCAAGAACATCCTGACCCAGAGCTCGGTCAGGCTGATCCTGGCCTTCGGCGTCGGCGGCATCATCATCACCCAGGGCACCGACCTGTCGCTCGGCCGCTCCGTCGGCTTCGCGTCGGTCATCGCCGGCTCCCTCCTGCAGCGCACCGATTACGCCTCGCGCTTCTATCCCGACATGACGCCCCTGCCCCTCGTCGTGCCCCTGCTCATAGCCTGCGCCGTGAGCGCCTTCTTCAGCGCCATCAACGGCTGGGTCGTGGCCAAGTTCAAGATCCACCCCTTCCTGGCCACGCTCGGCATGATGATAGCCCTCTACGGCGTCCTGTCGATCTATTTCGCCTCCGGAGCGCCGGGCCCGCAGCCCATAGGCGGCTTCGACCTGCGCTACACCGAGTTCGTCATCGGCGAGACCCTGGGCATACCCAACCTGGTCATCTACGCGGCGGTCATCAGCGCCATAGTCTGGGTGCTCTGGAACAAGACCACCTTCGGCAAGAACCTCTACGCCGTCG
>CALKWG010000389.1 GCA_938004315.1 uncultured Spirochaetaceae bacterium | reverse complement strand
TCGTGGGCATGTCCACGGTCCCCGAGGCCATAGCCGCCCGCTACCTGGGCATGCGCGTCGTGGGACTGTCATGCGTGACCAACATGGCCGCCGGCATTACCGACGAGCCCTTAGCCCACGACGAGGTGGTGGCCGTGGGTAAGCGCGTCGAGGCCGAGCTCAAGGCCCTGATCCTGGACCTCCTGGCCAAGCTCTAGCCGAGGCTCCCGTCGGCCCGAAGACGCGACGCCGGCCAGCGCGGTCGGATAGCGCCGGCGGGCCGGCTCGCGCCCCGAGCTCAAGGCTCCGACCATGCTCGCCAGCGAACGATTCACCGACGAGGCCGCGCTCCGCCTTAGGGAGGCTATAGCCGAGGCCGGGGGCAACGAGGTCTTCGCCGCCGGCCGCCTGGACGAGGCGGGCCTGGTGGCCCAGGTCGAGCTCGCCGCCCGCGGAGGCGCAGCCGCCGTCCCGGCGCTGGCCGGTTTCCTGGACCGGGGCGACGTGCTCATCCACAACCACCCCTCGGGCCGGCTTGACCCCAGCGACGCCGACCTCTCGGTGGCCTCGCGGGCCGGGGAGCGCGGCGTCGGCTCATATATCGTGGATAACGAGCTTACGCAGGTCTACGTCGTGGCCGAGCCGGTCAGGCAGCGGCCGCTCATAGCGCTGGACGAGGATCAGCTGGCCGGAGCCCTGGAGGCCGGCGGCAAGCTGGCCGCCAAACTGCCCGGCTACGAGGCGCGCGACAGCCAGCTCGCGCTCGTCCGCTCTATAACCCGGGCCTTCAACGAAGGCTACGTCCTGGCGGCCGAGGCCGGCACCGGCGTCGGCAAGTCCTTCGCCTACCTCCTGCCCGCCCTGGCCTGGGCGGCGCGGAACCAGGAGCGCGTCGTCGTGTCCACGGCGACCATCAACCTGCAGCGCCAGCTCATGGACAAGGATATCCCCCGGGTCGCCGCGATCTTCAAGAAGCCGCTCAAAGCCGCCCTGGTGAAGGGGCGCGGCAATTATCTCTGCGTCAACCGCTTACGGGAGGCGCTCGACGAGGAAGGGCTCTTCGCCGGCGAGGACCATCCCCTGAGGCGCCTAGAGGCATGGTCGCTCGAGACCAAGACCGGCGACCGCGCCGACTTGTCGTTCTGGCCGGAGGAAGGCCAATGGTCCCGGGTCTGCTCCGAGGCCGACGAATGCCTGAACCTCCGCTGCCCCCACCGCGAAAGCTGCTTCGTGCTCCTGGCCAAGCGCGAGGCCGCCGACGCCGACCTCCTCGTCGCCAATCACCATATCCTGTTCAGCGACCTGGCGGCCAGGAAGAACGGCGCCGGCTACGAGGCCGCCGCGGTGCTGCCGCCATTCAACGCCATCGTCTTCGACGAGGCGCACGCGATCGAGTCGAGCGCCACGAGCTTCTTCTCCGAGGAGCTCACCAAGTTCGACGTCCTCAAGCAACTCGGCCGCCTCTACCGCGAGCGGCGCGGCCGCAAGTTCGGCCTCATCACCCGGCTGCAGAACATCAAGAACCTGCCGGCCGAAGTGCTTAAGGGCTTCCCCGCGGCCTCCGACGCCGTGCGCGCCGCCATAGAGAAGCTCGACTTCGCCGCACTGGGCGTCCTATCCGACGCGCCGAACTACAGGCTGACCCCGGGTACGGCCGATAGCTGGGAGCGGGCCATGGACGGGCCGCTCTCGGAGCTCGAGCGCTCGATAAGGGCCCTGTCCGAGCTCTTAAAAGACGCGCTCGACGCGGTGCCCGAGGAGTCCGCCGAGGACCAAGCCGTGCGCGAGGCCGAGCTCGCCCTCACGCGGCTCTCGGGCCTGGCAGGCGTCTGCTCCCGCTTCCGCGCCTGGAGGGAAGCCGAGGGCGAGGTGTACTGGGCGGACAAGAAGCGGACCGCCCAGGGCGAGAGCTTCGCCGAGCTCGTCATCACCCCGCTCGACATAGCCAGCCTCATGGACGAGGCGGTCTTCGATCCCTACCGTACGGTCTGTTGCGTCTCGGCCACGCTCTCGGTGGGCGGCTCCTTCACCTTCTGGAAGCGCCGCGTCGGGCTTGACCGATCGGAGCAGCGCGCGCTCTGCGAGGAGTACCCTTCGCCCTTTCCATTCGAGCGCAACGCCCTCCTCTGCGCCCCGAGCGACGCCCCCGATCCGAGCGATCCTACCTGGCAGGCTTGGCTCAACGAGGCCGTCGCCGAGCTCCTCAGGGCCTCGCGCGGCCGGGCCCTCGTGCTCTTCACCTCCTACGCCACCCTGCGCGCCGCTTGGGAAGCGGTGAAGCCGCGCCTGGACGAGCTCGGCATCGGGGCCTTCAGGCAGGGCGACGACGAGCGCTCGCGGCTCCTTAAGAACTTCCTGGACGACACGGCGAGCGTGCTCTTCGCCACCGATTCGTTCTGGGAGGGCGTGGACGCGCCGGGCGATACGCTCAAGCTCGTCATCATGTGCAAGCTGCCCTTCCGCGTGCCCACCGATCCCGTGCAGATGGCGCGGGCCGAGGCGGTCGAGGCGCGCGGCGGCAACGCCTTCATGGACCTCTCTCTACCGGAGGCGGTGATACGCTTCAAGCAGGGCTTCGGTCGGCTCATCAGGCACTCCGAAGATTCGGGGGCCGTGGTCGTCCTGGATGCCCGCGTGCTCAAGAAACGCTACGGCAGCCTCTTCATACAGTCGCTACCGCGCACGAAGACCTGCTTCGCCCCCATGAGAGAGCTCGTTAAAGCCGTTGAGGACTTCCTCGACGCCTAAAAACCGCGTACAATAGGCCGATGGCCGTCTTCCGCTTAGAGAACAGCATCAGAAAATATTCCTGGGGCGACCCCGACCTCATACCCGCTTTTTTAGGCGTAGAGAATCCCTCTCGAGAACCGTGGGCCGAGCTCTGGCTCGGCGCCCACCACAAGGCCCCGTCGATGGCCAGGCAACCCGACGGTAGCCTTACGAGCCTCGAAGACCTCATCCTGAAGGCGCCCGAGGCCATGCTCGGCCCGGCCGGCGCCGCCGACCCTCGCCTGCCCTTCTTGTTCAAGCTTATGGCGGTGGCCAAACCCCTGTCCCTGCAAGCCCATCCGTCGGCCCAGGCGGCGACGCGCGGCTTCAAGCGCGAAGAGCGCGCCGCCCTCCCCTTGGAGGCGGCCGAGCGCAACTATAGCGACGGCCGCCATAAGCCCGAGTTGGTCGTAGCCCTCGACCGCTTCGAAGGGCTCTGCGGCTTTAGGCCCATAGACGAAATCATCAGGAACCTGAAGCTCCTCGCGGGCGAGAACTGGCGCTCGTACGCCGAGCGCCTATCGTTGCACCCCGGCAGGTTGGAGCTCGCCGTCGTGTTCTATTCTTTCTGCACCGCGCCCGAAGCCGAGCGGACGCGGCTTTTCAAGCTGGTACGGCCGCGCATCGACCGCATCCTGGCCGAGGCCAAGCCCGGCTCGCCGGCGCAGAGGACCCTGGGCTGGGTGCCGCGCCTGATGGAGCTCTACCCGAACGACATGGCGGCGCTGGCGCCCATCATGATGAACACCTTCGATCTCGGCCCGGGGCAGGGGCTCTACGTAGCGCCGGGCCAGCCGCACGCCTATTTCCGCGGCTGCGCCTTGGAGCTCATGGCCAACTCCGATAACGAAGTCAGGGCCGGGCTCACGAACAAGCGCCGCGACCTGGCTGAATTCCTGGCCATCTTGGACTTCGGCGACGGCGCGCCGCCGCTTCTATCGGCCGGCCCGGGCGGCCCCGGCCGCGCGTCGTCGCTCTGCGCCTACGATCTGGACAGCGACGACTTCAGCCTGACGGCGGCGTCCGTCTCGGGCGGGATGCTTCGGCGGGACGGACGGTCGGGGCCGGAGATCATACTCTGCGTCGAGGGCACGGTGGCGCTTTCGCGCGGCGGCCTCGAATCGCAGACCGGCCCCGAATCGCCCGCCGGCGAAGGGCCGTTTGTGCTCCACCGAGGGCAATCGCTCTTCGTATCCGCCGACGAGCCGGCCTACGATTTGGCCGGACGCGGCCTCGCCTATATCGCCGCCGCCGGACGCGGCCGCCGGGGCTGCGCCTAGGATGACGATCTGGGCCGACGCCGATTCCCTCCCGCGCGAGGCGAAGGAGCTCATAGGCCGGCGGACGAGGGCCGCCGAGCCGGGCCGCGAAGCGCTGCGCGCCGCCTTCGTCGCCAACAAGGCCCCGCCCCTGCCGCCCGGGCGCGCCGTCGAAGGCTTCCGAGCGGACGACGCGGACGCCTATATCATGGAACGGGCCGAAGCGGGCGACCTCGTCGTCACGCGCGACATTCCCCTGGCCGCCCGGGCCTTGGAGCGCGGGCTCATCGTCTTGAACGACCGCGGGGAGCTCTGGGACGAAGGCTCCTTGAAGGAGCGCCTATCCCTGCGCGACCACGCGGCGGCCTTACGCGACCTAGGCTTAGCTCCGCCGCTTGATAAACGCCGCTCCTACGGCCCGCGCGAGCGCGCCGCCTTCGCCAACGCGCTGGACAAGGCCCTAGTCGAGGCCGAGCGCCGGCGCAAGGCTTAACGCCCGGGCCCAGAGCCCGAGCGGCTTAACCGAAACGCTTTACGAGGAACTCGTAGCGCGAGCGCAATATGCCCCGCTTCTCCACTTCCTGCGGTCGATAGCGTATGGGCGAGGATAGGAGGGCGACGAGCCTGGCCTGCTCGTCGAAGCTCAGCTTGGCGGCCGCTTTTTTGTAATGCGCGCGCGCGGCCGCCTCGACGCCGAAGGCGCCGCGTCCCCACTCGGCCCAGCTCAGGTACAGCTCCAAGATGCGATCCTTGCCTAGGATGAGCTCGAGCTCGACGGCGACGATGAGCTCCAGGTATTTCCGGAGGTAGCTCTTGACCGGTACGAGGAAGAGCGTCCGCGCCAACTGCATGGTCAAGGTGGAGCCGCCGTACATAGGCTGCCCGATCTCCTTGTTCACCCGGGCCGCCCTCTTAAAAGCCTCCATATCGAAACCCGGGTGCTCGTAGAAGCGAGAATCCTCCACGGCGATGAGCATACGACGGAGGAGCCTCGGCGTGGCCTCGAGCGACGCCGGCCGCGGCTTCTGGATCTCGAAGCCGTCGGCGAACTTGCGGCTCAAGGCTAGGACGGTCACCGGCGGGTCGACGTAGCGGTAGCATAAGGCGAGGGTCGCCGTGACGCCGACGAAGGCGACGTGGGCGTAGAGCGCCCAGGCGGCGGCCAGCCTGAGCGAGCGGGCCGCGAAGGCGGTCGCGCGCGAAGGGGGCCGACGGCCCCGAACGGCCTTCCCGGGCCTATCAGGGGGCGGATAGTCGCCCGAAGGCTCGGCGCCGGCGGGCGGGTTACCGACGGCTAGGGCGGCCGACGAGGCGAGGCGTAGCCGCCTAGCGGCGCGCGCGTAAACAAGGTAGCTTAACATATCGATGGTTCCTCGAGCGCCTATTCCACCCGCCGTATCTTCTGGATGGACGGCACGTTGCGGAGGTTCCGCTCCACCACGCGGGCGTCCTCGGCGCTGCCGAAGGCCATGGTGAAGGAGCCGGAGAGCCCGTCGCGCTCGGCGTCCAGGCGGCCCTCCATGAGGCGGCCGCCGTTCTTCTTGGCCGCGTTCTCGATCTCGGAGAAGAGATCGACCGAGCGCTTGGACCAGACCCGATAACGGCGCACCAGGCCGTGGGCCGCCTCCCAGGCGACGTCGACGCGGCGCTCGGCGAATTCGCTGATGTTGGGCAGGTTGCGGCAGTCGGCGCGGTGCACCACGATGCCGCGCCCGCGCGAGACGTAGCCCACGATGACGTTCCCGACGCTTGGCCTACAGCAGCCGGCGAAGCGCACCATCAGGCTGCCGGCCCCCGAGACCCGCACGCCCGCCTTGTCGCTGTCGGTGGCTCGGTTCGGTTCGTAGGGGCGGAAGTCCATGACCGCCGCCGGCGGGGCGGAATAGGCCAGGGACTCGGGCTGGGGCGCGGGCGGCGGGGCCTTCTGCTCCGCCTCCTCGCGACGCTTGGCCACCACGTTCTTGTCGATGGCCAGCACCTGCCCCTCGTTCACCAGCCACTGGCGGATCTTGGCGCGCGCCTTGTTGGTGCGCACGGCCTTGAGCCAATTCAGGTTCGGGTGCGCCGTCGCGCTGGTCTGGATCTCCACCACCTGGGTGTTCTTCAGCTTGCTATCCAGGGGAACGATGGCCCCGTCGGCCTTGGCCGCTATGGTCTTATTCCCCACGTCGCTGTGGATGGCGTAGGCGAAATCCAGCGGGGTCGACCCGGCGGGCAGCTCGATCGCGTCGCCCTTCGGGGTGAAGACGAAGATCGAATCCTTGAGGAGCTCGCGCTTGATGTCCTCGAGGAACTCGTCGCCCGACTCGAGCATGGCGCCCCAGTCCTTGAGCTTGTTCACGATGGACAGGTCCTCGGGACGCGCCTGCTCGTGCGCCGAGCCCTTCTTATAGAGCCAATGCGAGGCGACGCCGAACTCGGCCACCTGGTGCATGGCCTTGGTGCGGATCTGTATCTCCAGCATGGTGCCCTCGTAGGCGAGCACCGAGGTGTGCAGGCTGCGGTAGCCGTTGGACTTAGGCACCGCGATATAGTCCTTGAAGCGCCCCTCGAGCGGCTTCCAAAGCCGATGTACGATGCCGACGAGGGCGTAGCAGTCGGACTCCTCCTCGCAGAGTATCCTTAAGCCCAGGAGGTCGAAGAGCTCGTCCGAGCCCTTGGCCCGGCGGCGCATCTTCTGGTAGATGGAGTAGAAATGCTTGGCGCGGGCGGCGACCTCCACGGCCAGGCCCTCGGCCGCCGCGGCGGCCAGGATGTCGGCCCTCGCTTTGTCCAAGAAGGACTCCCGCTCCGCCTTCTTGCCGGCCACGATGAGCTTTATCTGGTCGAAGGCCTCTCTGTTAAGCTCTTTTAAAGCCAGATCCTCGAGCTCGTCCTTCATCCAGCTGATGCCTAGGCGGTCGGCCAGGGGGGCGAAGACGTCTAGGCACTCGGAGGCGATGCGGCGCCGGTCCTCCTCCTCCAGGTAGCGCAGGGTGCGCATATTGTCCAGCTTGTCGGCCAGCTTCACGATGATCACGCGCAGGTCCTTGGCCATGGCGAAGAGCATCTTGCGTATGGTCTCGGCCGCCTGTATGGTCTTGTTCTTGGCCTTGAGCGAGGCGATGCGCGACAGCTCCTCCACGAGCGCGGCCGGGCGCGGGCCGAAGCGGCGCTCGATCTCGGCGCGGAGGGCCTTGGCGCGCTCCTTGGCCGCCGGCGAGGCGCCGCCCTCCAGCGCGTGGTGCAGGAGCCCGGCGACTAAGCTGTCGGCGTCCATGCCCATGCCCGCGAGGATCGCGGCGACGCGCTCGAGGTGCGTCACGGCCGGCTCGCCCGAGGCGCGGGTCTCGCCCGCGTGGAGCTCGGCGGCCCAGGAACGCGCCGCGCTTATGCGCTCCCGCTCCGCGTCGCCGTAGCGCCCGAGCTCGGCGTCCAGGCTGGCTTCGTACTTCACGGCGCCCTCCCGCCTACGACGCGGTCGAGGCCCGCCAGGTCCCTGAGGACGCTCACCCCGACGAAGCCCGCCGCCTCGAAGGCCCCGGCCACGGCCTCCCCCTGCTCCTCGCCTACCTCAACGAGGAGCGTCCCGCCGGGAGCCAGGAGGCCGAGAGCCTCGGCCGCCAGGCGCCCGTAGAGCGCGAGCCCGTCTGGGCCCCCGTCGAGGGCCAGGCGCGGCTCGACGCAGCCGGCGGCCTCCATGCCGTCCACGAAGGCGCTCGTCACGTAGGGCGGGTTGGCGGTGATCAGGTCGAGCGGCCCGCGCGCGGCCGAGAGCACGTCGCCCAAGGAAGCGGGCAGGTCCCGGCCGAGCAGCGCCGCGGCGTTAAGCGCGCAGAGCTGCAGCGCGCCTTCGCTGGCGTCGGAGAGCGAGACCTCGAGCGCCGGCCGCTCGGCCGCCAGGCTGATGCCCACGCAGCCGGAGCCGGCGAAGGCGTCGTGCGCCCGTATCGCCCGCTCCGACCAGGCCGGGTCGCCCGGGGGCGGGAGCGCCTCCAGGGCCGCCTCTACGAGGAGCTCGGTATCGGGGCGCGGCACGAGGACGCGCCGATCGACGCGGAAATCGCGGCCGTAGAATTCTTTATAACCCAGGATGTAGGCGACCGGCTCGCCGACGGCGCGGCGGGCCAGGGAGGCTCGGTAGGCGCTTAAGGCGGCGGGCGAGGCCTCCTCGGGCAGCCGCGCCAGGAGCGCGTCCCGGCTTACGCCAACGGCGGCCGCCAGGAGCAGCGAGGCGTCCAGGAAGGGGCTGTCCGACGGCCCGCCCAGGAGCCCCTCGGTCCCTTCCGCGAGCGCCTCGCGCAGCGTCATGTCAGATCTCGGCCTTGAGCGCGTCCTCGCGGGCGCGCATGGCCAGCCCGTCGACCACGTCGCCGATGTCGCCCTGCATGAACAGGTCGAGCTTGTAGAGCGTAAGGTCGATGCGGTGGTCGGTGACGCGGTTCTGGGGGAAGTTATAGGTGCGTATGCGCTCGGAGCGGTCGCCCGAGCCGATCTGGCTCTTGCGGTCCGCGGCGCGCTCGGCGTTCTTCTTGTCCTCCTCCAGCTCGTAGAGCCGGGCGCGGAGGATGCGCATGGCCTTGGCCTTGTTCTTGATCTGGCTCTTCTCGTCCTGGCAATGCACCGTCAGGCCGGTGGGCAGGTGCGTCAGGCGAACGGCCGAGTCGGTAGTGTTGACGCACTGGCCGCCGGGTCCGCCGGCGCGCATCACGTCGACGCGCAAGTCCTCGGGGCGGATGTCTATCTCGGTCTCCTCCGCCTCGGGGAGCACGGCGACGGTGACCGCGCTCGTGTGGATGCGGCCCTGGGCCTCGGTGGCCGGCACGCGCTGTACCCGGTGCACGCCCGACTCCCAGCGCAGCTTGCCGAAGGCGCCCTCGCCTGAGACCGAGAAGATGATCTCCTTGAAGCCGCCCATCCCGCTCTCGCTGGCGCTCATCACCTCGATCTTCCAACGCAGGGCGTCGGCGTAGCGGCTATACATGCGGTAGAGGTCGGCGGCGAAGAGCGCCGCCTCCTCGCCGCCGGTGCCTGCCCGGATCTCCACGATGGTGTTCTTGTCGTCCAAGGGATCGCGCGGGATCAGGAGCAGGTTGATGCGATCCTCCAGGGCGTCCTTGGCGGCTTCGAGCTCCTTGAGCTCCTCCTTGGCCATCTCGCGGAGCTCCGCGTCGGCCTCGTCCTTGACGATGGCCCGGGCGCCGTCCAAGTCGGACAGGAGCCTCTTATACTCGGCGAAGGCCGCGACGAGCTCCTCCAAGTGGGCGCGCTCGCGCATAACGTCCTTGTAGCGCTTCGGGTCCTTGGACAGGCCGGGATCTGAGACGAGCTCGGTGAGCTCGTTATAGCGGGCTTGGACCGCCTCGAGTCGTTCTATCACGGTACGAGCTTTTCCTTGAAGTAGGGGCAGGCGTAGACCACCAACTCCATCTCAGCCTCGGAGGACGGGTTCACGTCGTCCACGTTGGCGGCCAGCTTGCGCTGGATGCGGCAGTTCTTATCGGAGACGCAGAGCGGGCAGGCGCCGTTGCCGCGGGGGTTAATTTCGACTTTCATCGGTATAAAATAGCGTAAAAAGGCGGCCGTGCGCAAGGAGCCGGGACGGAGGCCCGGGGCCGCCGGACATCCGCGGATACGTCACCCCCTAAGCTCCGGCCGCGGCTCGGGCGCCTGTACAATCGCGCCTTTTCGCGCTACTATGCCCGCACCATGCTAGACCTTAAATTCATCCGGGACAATATCGACGCGGTCCGCGCCAACATCGCCGACCGCTACATGGACGCCGACGCCGACGCGGTCGTCCGCCTCGCCGACGAGCGCGCCGCCGCCATACAGGCGCTCGAGGACAAGCGCCGCCGGCGCAACGAAGTGGCCGCCGCCATGAAGGGCAAGCTGGCCGACGCCGAGCGCCAGGCGCTCATCGACGAGGGCAAGGCGCTCAAGGAATCTATCGCGGGCCTCGAGGAACGCCTGGCCGCGGTCGAGGCGGAGCTCAAGGAAGCCCACGCCAAGATCCCCAACATGGCCCATCCCGAGGCCCCGCGCGGCAAGGAAGACAAGGACAACCTGGAGGTCAAGCGCGTCGGCGAGCCTACCCGCTTCGATTTCGAGCCTAAGGACCACGTCGCCCTGGGCCAGGCCCTGGACATCCTGGACTTCGATACCGCCACCAAGGTGACCGGCACCAAATTCTACTACCTGAAGAACGAGGGCGTGCTCCTGGAGATGGCGCTGACCCGCTACGCCGTGGACAAGCTCATGGCCCGCGGCTTCATGCCCTTCAGCACCCCGGACCTGGCCAAGACCGAGATCCTCGAGGGCATAGGCTTCAATCCCCGCGGCGCGGAGAGCAACGTCTACCGCCTGGCCGACGAGGATCTCTGCCTGATCGGCACCGCCGAGATTACCCTGGGCGGCTACTACTCCGGCCGGGTCATCGCCAAGGACGAGCTTCCCATCAAGCTCATCGGCATATCCCACTGCTTCCGCCGCGAGGCGGGCGCCGCCGGCCAGTTCTCCAAGGGCCTGTATCGCGTGCACCAGTTCACCAAGGCGGAGATGTTCGTCTACTGCCTGCCCGAGGAATCGGGCCGCTGGCACGAGGAGCTCCGCGGCATCGAGGAGGAGATCTTCGCGAGCCTGGGCATACCCTTCCGCGTGGTCGATACCTGCACCGGCGACCTGGGCGCCCCCGCCTACCGCAAGTGGGACCTTGAGGCCTGGATGCCCGGCCGCAACGGCGGGGAGTGGGGCGAGGTGACCAGTACCTCCAACTGCACCGACTACCAGGCCCGCCGCCTGAACGTGAAGTACAAGGACGACGAGGGCAGGAATCAGTACCTGCATATGCTGAACGGCACGGCCATAGCCTGCTCGCGCGCCATCGTGGCCATCCTGGAGAACTTCCAGGAGGCCGACGGTTCGGTGCGCATCCCGCCGGCCCTGGTTCCCTACTGCGGCTTCGAGCGCATCAAGGCCAAGCGATAAACGCAGAGGCCGCGCCGCTGCGCGCCGATCAGTTCAATGAAAAAGATGGCCGCGCCAGGTAGGCGCGGCCTTTTTTCGGCGCTGCCGGGCCGCGGTCTTTCGCCGCAGGCGGCGCGCCGCGGGCGGCCGCCCCTATATCCCCATGCGCTGCTGCAGGGTCTTCCGCCAGTCGTACTTCTCGCCTTCCTTCTCCCAGGAGATGCGGCGCTTGATCGTAAAGGCGGTGTTGGACTTGTCCTTGAACTCGATCACGGCGAAGGCGCCGCGGCCGATGTAGTGGATGCGCTCGCCCGGCCCCAGGCGCTCGCCCTGGCTGACCGCGGCTAAGGCGCAGTCGAAGTGCACCGCGCCGGTTCCGTCCCGTCCGGCCAAGGCGCTGGATAGGTCGAAGATCTGCTTGCCGCAGACGGTGCATTGGATGGCGGGGACCTCGGGCACCACGCGCTTGGGCTCGTCGCGCCGCTCGCCGCGATCCTTGTCGCGCCCGCGCCGCCCGAACCTGCGCTTAAAGTCCCTGTTTCCTTCTGCCATATGACGCTCCGTAGCCTTCCATGATCTCGGCGCTCATGACCTGCGCAATACGCAGTATGGCCCCGGCGAGATAGGAGTCATCATGCACTTTCCGCTTGAGTTCTTCAAGCCGTCGTAGTTCTCGCTCGGGGTCGCTCTTAGGCGTCATGCTCGCTCCGGGAAGGCGTTTTCGATATAAGGCCCGACCTCGCCCGCCCGTACGGCGGCCACGTCGAACCTCAGCGCCAACTGTTCAAATTCTCGATGCATGGCGACGAAGAGTTTAGCCGTTTCTACGATCCTACGCCGTTTATCGTAGCCGACGCTGCGCTCCAGGGACTCCGCCCCGAGCGCGTCGACGCGTTTGACCTCGACGAAGGCAAGAATTTCGCCTTTACGGGCCACGATATCGAGCTCGCCCGGCCCGCGGCGCCAGTTCCGGGCGACGAGCTCCCAGCCGGCCGCCCGGAGCCAAGCCGCCGCGGCGTCCTCGGCCGCGCGCCCCGCGCTCGCGCGACGATCGGGCGCCAGGCGCGGCGCTGACGGGCTCACGAGGCCGCTTCCAGCTCCTTGGGGTCGATAGCCCGGGCTATGAAGAGGCTCTTCTCGGTCAGGAGATCCAGGGTGTCGCCCGAGTCGTCCTTGTAGTGCTTGCCGAACTCGTCGACGATGACCTTGATCTTAGGCCGTAGGGGCGCGTCGGCATGCGTCTCCAGCACCCGGGCGATGGCGGCGTTATTGAGGAGCACGAGCGAGCCGATGGGATAGATGCCCATGCCGCGTATGAAGGCCTTAAGCACCTCGGGGTCGAAGCGCCGGCCGTTGTCGGACAGGAGGTTCTTCATGGCCGCGTAGCCTATCATGGAGTTGCGGTACGGCTTCTGGCTGACCATGGCCTCGAAGGCGTCGGCGACCGACACCACGCGCGCTAAAACGTCGATGGCGCCGCCGCCCGAGCGCCGCGGATAGCCGCCGCCGTCCCAGCGCTCGTGGTGCTGCAGGCCGATGAGCCCCACGTCTTCGGGGTACTGCAGCTCCTTGGTGATAATGCGGTAGGACAAAAGCGGGTGGGCGCGGATCTTCTGCGCCTCCTCGGGGCTCAAGGAGCCTTTCTTCTTGACGATCTCGTCGGGCAGGCGGAGCATGCCCACGTCGTGCAGGAGGGCGCCGGCGGCTAGTTGCGATAGGCGATGTACCGGCAGCTTGAGCGCCTGGCCTATCATCACCGAAAGTATGGCGCAGTTCACGCCGGCGCGGGCATGGTCGTAGCCCTGCATATCGGATGACAGTATGGCCGATACCAGCTCGGATTCGCGCTCGCGTACGAGGTTTAAGAGATCCTGGCCTAAGCGGTCCACGGCCTTGGGCTCGACCTTCTCGGCGACGGCCACCTTATCGAGTATGGCTTTGAGCCTATCGACCATGTCGGCGTATTGGGCGTAGAGCTTATGGTCGCTGAACGAGGCCAGGCCTTTCTTGGCGGGCGCCTGGGCCTTCTGCTTGGGGCCTTCGGGCTCGGCCGGCTCGCCCTCGCTATAGACGTACTCTACGTTCCAGTCTTTGAGGCCTTGGATATCCTTGGCGCGGACGGGTACGCCGGCGGGCACGAGGAGGTTCTGGGAATCCACGAACACGTCAGCCGTGAACATGGTGCCCGGGGCTATCTTATCGACCGGATACTTCTTTTTCATTGCTGCACTTTCCTTATAGCTACCAAAATATTCGCGACGATCAACCAGTACTCGGGCGGAACCAAGGCGCCGATCTCTAAAGGGAGGAGCGCTGCCGCCAAGGCCTCGTCTTCCCGAACCGGTACGCCCAACTCCCTCGCCCGCCCTATCGCCCGTTCGGCCGCTTCACCGCGCGCGCTCCCGATGATCTCGGGCGCCGGTTTAGCCGGGTCGTAACGAAGGGCCACGGCGTATCGGCGATCGGAGCCGGACGGCGCCTTCCTAGGCATCGCCGAGTACCTGATCGTCGCCGTCGTCGCGAGGCGAACCGGGTCCGGCCATCACGCCCAAGCGCCGCAGGGCCCTAGCCTCGGCGTCCTTAAGCCCGTAGGCCTTCGCGCGGAGCCCGTCGCCTGAGCCCGACAACGAAAGCGTCACGGGGCCGCCCATTCCCTCCGCTTCAAGCACGAGGCGTTCGCCCCTACCGATGCGGTAATTATAGAGTATACGCATGGTCCCGCGGAATTCAAAGCCCGCCTCGCGAAGGTCGAAGGGGGCGTAGAGCCAACCTAAGCCCGCGGGATTCGGCGCGGCGAAGGCGCGCAGGCGACCGTCCGACAGGGCGCGGGCGGCGCTTCCCCTCAGGAGCTCGGCTATCCCGTCTGCCGAGGACTGGCCTTCAACCCCGCGGCCGCCTCGGCCGCCTCGGCTAAACGCGCCGCGCCCATCCCCGCCCGGCGCCTGGCCGTGAGCGCCGGATCCCCCGCCCGAGGTATCGGCATCGCCGCCATCACCGCGATCGCGGTCGGCCGACTCTAGGGCCTCGGGCGGCCAGTCGTCAGGATCGAAGCCCGCGGCCAAGGCGCGGGCGGCCAGGCGCGCGGCCGCCGCCGGGCTCTTGCCGCCGGCTTCGGCCTTCCGCATCGCCGAAAGCGCGGCGCGTAGCCGAGGGAGGTCTACGGGCAGGTACTCGGCCATGAGGGCGCGGGCGGCGCTTAATCCAGCGCCGTCGGCGGGCAAACCCAGGGAGCGTACATGCTCCGTCAGGCGCGCGGCCAAAGCCTCGCGGCCGAGGGCGGGGGGGATCTCAGGCTGCGCGGCCGCGGCCGGGGCTAACGTCGGAGGGGGGGCTACGCCGGCGTGCGCCGAAGCGGCCTTCGCCGTCTGCCCTGCGGCGGGCGCCTTAGCGTAGGCGGCCGCGCCGGGTCGGCCGCGGGGCGCGGCGCTCTCGGGGGCCGCGCCGCCAGCCGCGCCCTGAGGCCCCGGATACGACGAGGCGCCGCGGCCGGGCTTATCGCCGGGCGCGGCGCCATCGATGCGGCTCTGTCCGCGTGCTTCGTCTATGCCGCGCACGCGCACGGACTATGATCCCGCCTGGCCTTAGGCCTGGGCGGCCTGGGAGCGCACGGGGGGCTTGCGGCCGCCCAGGAGCTCCTTGATCTTGGCCTTCTTGCCGATCTTCTCGCGGATATAGTACAGCTTGCCGCGGCGCACCTTGCCGCAGCGGACCACTTCGATCTTATCGATACGGGGGGAGTGCATGGGGAACACGCGCTCCACGCCGACGCCGTAGCTGTTCTTGCGCACGGTGAAGGTCTTGGAAAGGCCGGCGTTCTTCAGGGCGATCACGAGGCCTTCGTAGATCTGAATGCGCTCGGTCTTGCCCTCGACGATCTTGAAGTGCACGCGGACGGTGTCGCCGGCCTGCACGTCCGGGAGTTCCTTGGCCTGCTCGGCGCCGAGCTTCTTAATGAGGTCCATGTATCATTCCCCCTGTTCCATCAATTCCTGTATCAAGGCCCTGAGCTCGCCCTCGAGTCCCTTGCCCTGGAGCAGATCGGGACGGTACAACAAGGTCTTCTCGAGCCGTTTCTTGAAGCGCCACTTGACGATGTTGGCGTGATGTCCCGAAACGAGGACGTCCGGGACTCGGATAGTATCATAAAGCGCCGGGCGTGTATACTGGGGGTACTCCAAGAGCCCGTCCTCGAAGCTCTCCTCTTCGAGCGACTCGCCGGTAATGACCCCCGGTATCAGGCGGTAGACCGCGTCTACGAGCACCAAGGCGGCCGCCTCCCCCGAGGAGAGCACGTAGTCGCCGATGCTGATCTCGTCGGTCACCCAGCGGTCGATGACCCGCTGGTCGAGGCCCTCGTAACGCCCGCAGAGTATGACCAGATTCTCCTCGCGCGCCAGGTCCTTGGCGTAAGCCTGGTTGAAGAGCCGCCCGCCGGGCGTGACGTACGCGACCCGCGCGCCCTCGGCGCCGGCCGCCTGGAGCGCCGCGGAGACCGGCTCGGGCTTCATGAGCATGCCCGGGCCGCCGCCGAAGAGCTCGTCGTCGCACTTGCGGTGCTTATCGGTCGCGTAGTCGCGTATATCGGTCAGGCTGTAGCTGACGAGCCCGCGCTCCACCGCGCGCGCCATGATCGAGCTCTCGAAAAAGCCCCGGAGTATCTCCGGGAAGAGGCTTAGGACCTTGATGTTCATTCGAGCACCCAGGGCGCCAAGAGCTCGATGGTCTTAGCCTCGACGTCCACGACGCCGGTGAATTCCTTACGGAAGGGCACGTAGCTACGCCGTCCGTCGGGCAGCTCGGCCTCCAACAGGATGCCGCCGCCGGTTTCGCCTATCGCTACGACGCGGGCCAACTCCCGCCCGCCGTCGACGAGCGCGCAGCCGATGAGCTCGCCGTAGTAGTACTCGTCCGGCCCCTTGGGCGCCGCCTGGTCGCGCGGCACCATGAGCTCCATGCCGGCTAGAGAGCGGGCGGCCTCGGGGCTATCGTAGCCGGCGAACTTGATAAGGAGGCCCGCGCCGTGCTCGGCGACCTCCTCCACGGCCAGGCGGAGGCGCTCGTCGCCGCGGGTCAGCGTCGCTTCGCGGAGCTTAAGGAAATGTTCGGTTTCGCCTGAATACGTCGACGCCTTCAAGCGCCCCTCCACGCCGTGGGGGGCGCCGAGGCGTCCGATGGCCAGTTCGTCCATTATTAGTCCAGGATGGACAGGCGTACGTCCTTGCCGCCGCGGGTAGCCGCCGCGGACAGGAGGGTCCGCATGGCCTTGGCTATGCGGCCGCGCTTGCC
>CALKWG010000388.1 GCA_938004315.1 uncultured Spirochaetaceae bacterium | reverse complement strand
ATAGTCCCGACCTGGGATGCGAGTGATGCTGTAGGCTGGACCACCGTCAGAGTCCCGACAGAAGAAGTCACCGGTCCAAAGGAAATTGTGAAATAATATATCCCAGCAACGGCTGAGGTTGACGCGAGCATATTCGCGGTTGACGAGTTGCCTATCACGACCGTGGCTGACGGCGTAATGCCAGCTGGAGCCGAAGTTGTCGTTGTTCCAGCAAGGCTCGTGTACCAGGTGAACGTCCCGGAAGTCTCGCTTGGTATGCCGGTCGTAGTTGCTGTAAAGGTAGCTGAACCTGCAAACCCACTTGCCAACGTCCCGATCTGCGCCGAAATCGATGCAGTTGGTTGGACTACCGTCAACGTTTGGACCTGTGATGCGATTGGTCCGAATGACACCTTGAAGTAATAAGAACCTGCACTAACGCTAGAATTTGCGGTCATCGTGGTGGTCGATGCGTTTCCTGCTACAAGCGATATGGATGGCGTTATCCCGGCCGGTGCTGACGCAGTCGTCGTTCCAGCCAAACTCGTGAACCAGGTGATAGTGCCGCTTGTGCCATAGGGGACATAGGCCAACGTAGCTGCGAATGTAGCTGCGCTTGCAAACCCGCTACTCATAGTCCCGACCTGGGATGCGAGTGATGCTGTAGGCTGGACCACCGTCAGAGTCCTGACAGAAGAAGTGATTGAGCCAAAGGAGACAGTAAAATAATAAGAACCAGCACTAGCCGCTCCTCCTGTGGTGTGTGTTATGGTAAATGTACTGCTGACAACTGGTGAAATCGAAGACGTAATATCAGCTGGAGCTGACATCACTGTAGATCCGGCCAAGCTTGTATACCAAGTGATTGAACCGATGGTTCCCGAAGGGATATTAGCCGTGCTACTATAAAAGTTTGCAGTACTTGAGAAACCATTCCTCATTGTTCCACTCTGGGTTCCTACTGATACTGTTGGCTGTACCACGACCAAAGTCTTAATCGTAGAAACAGCAGGTCCATAGGTAACCGTAAAATAATAGGTTCCACTACTCACCGAAGAAGTAGCCTCCATTGAAAGGATAGCTGTACTGCTAACTACATCTGTTATGGAGGTCGTTATTCCCACAGGAGCTATAGTAGCAGTGGTTCCAGAAATACTAGTATACCAGGTTAAACTGCCTTCTGTCTCATCTTGGATGTTTATCGTTGTTACTGTATAAGTTGTTAGACCTGCATAGCCACTGACTATTACTTCTGATTGATCTGAAAGCGCTACCGACGATGATGATATAGTTAGATTTGTTACTGAGGAAGAAATGGTTCCAAATTTCACAGAGAAATAATAGGTCCCTATCTCAGTCGCCGGCGTCGATGTCATTGTGATATTTGCTTCACTATCAACAGTATTTGATATTGTTGTAGTTATCCCCACTGGGGATGATGTCGTTACACTACCGGTAGGATTTGTATACCAAGTAATGTTGCCAGCCAGGTCATCAGGAATTGATGTGGTTGAAGCATGGAAAGTAGCAATCCCAGAGTAACCAGGAACAATACTACCTACTTGTTGACCTATGTATACTGCTTGCGCAGGAGCGATTGTCAGCACCCCTACCAAAGATGCAGTTGAATTGAATATAACCTTAAAGAAATACTGGCCTGTCACAACTCCAGTGCTTCCGCTCATAGAAATGGAAGCGACACCATTGTGAATTGCAGTCACCACTGTAGAGACACCAGTAGGACCAGGTGTCATGGTTGTCGTACCACTAGAATTCGCATACCATATGATGGTCCCCGTACTTCCTTCGGGAATGTATTCCGTGATAACAGAAAAGCTAACTGCCCCACCCTGCCCATTATACATATCACCTATTTGATCTTGAATACGAACAACCGGGGATGAAAGGTGGGGAGACAATGGTTGAGGGCAGCTCATAAATGCAGAAACAGCGAATAAAGTTAATAATATTAACCATATCTTTTTCATTTCGGTATGCCCTCCAATGGACAGCACTAGCACTGATTCACAGTATAGCTATATTAATATCTTAAAAACACACAACACAAGCATTGTGATCATCTTAGATCAAACCTATCTAAGGATGCAACAAAGCCATTATGTAAAGCCCGATACTTATATTGATTGACAGTATCTGTCATTTATACATCTTATGGCATTCAAAAAAAGGTTTCACTCTAAACCGCGACTTTTCAGCATCCTCAGCAACTGATCCGAACATTCTTTTGGACACTGCCACCCGATTGAAGAATAGATCCAGTCTATTCAGCCGTCAACCTAATAAGTTAAACTCTCCAGTTTTAGATTCCCATGAATTTATAGACATAATATACGCACTCGTTTCCGTACTCAAAGTCATTTTATACAGGCCAATCTCAAGGGTTCTCTATCGGACCAGACAAGTTCCGAGGGAGTCATGGGTTACCCTTTCCGATCATAGAAAAGCCTTAATCATTTGCTACAGTACATTTATGGGTCAGTATAGGCTGATTATAGCCAAGAGACTCAGTCTTAGAAATAAGATCATGAATTCCCACATCAGCTAACTGGATGCCCGAGGCAAGGTAGCGTCCCGTCAAGTGGTGTAAAAAGTCCCCGTGCCGGCGTCCCTTATGCGATCCTTTTGGTTGGCTCGGCTTCCGGGCCGAGCACCTTAGCCAAGCTCTCCTGACTCATATAACGTCGCGATACCTGCCACTCATCAGTATGCTATATGAGCACCGAGCCGACGAGTCTCATGACCGACTCGTCGTTCGGGAATATGCCGACTACATCCGAGCGTCGCTTGATCTCCTTGTTCAGCCGCTCGAGCGGATTCGTATTCGAGATTTGAGACCAGTGCTCCTTCGGGTAATCCATAAAGGCGAGCACGTCATCCTCGGCGTCGTCCATCAGGTCGGCGAGCCTAGAGAAACGACTGCGAAGATGATCGGCGGCCTCTCGCCATGCCTTGCCCGCTTCGCTCCTGCACTCCTGGACGAAGGTCGTCCGTATGATTGCTGCGACCATCTGGTGCTGTTGCTTCGGAACCGACGCGAGGGCATTCCGCATGAAGTGCACCTTGCATCGTTGCCATGTCGCCCCGAATAGCTTCTGGACTGCCGCTTTAAGACCCTCGTGGGCATCGGATACGACGAGCCGGACGCCGGAAAGGCCTCGACGGATCAGCGAGCGGAGGAACTCGGTCCAGAAGGCTTCGGTCTCGGTTGGCCCGACGTCGATCCCGAGCACTTCACGGTGTCCTGAGCTCTTCACGCCGACCGCCACCACGACGGCACGGCTTTCCACCCGGCCTCCGACACGGGCTTTCACGTAGGTCGCGTCGAGCCATAAATACGGCCAGGAACCGTCGAGTGGACGAGAGCAAAAAGCGCCGACCCGCTCGTCTAACTCCGAGCATAGGCGCGACACCTGGCTCTTAGATATCCCAGACATTCCCAGCGCCTGGACGAGGTCGTCTACTTTCCGCGTGCTCACGCCGTTGACGTAGGCTTCCTGTACCACGGCGACGAGGGCTCTCTCCGTGATCCGTCGGGGTTCGAGGAACGAGGGATAGTACGAACCACTTCTAAGCTTGGGGATGCGCAGTTCCATAGTCCCAAGCCGAGTCTCGTAGTTTCGATCTCGGTAGCCGTTCCTCTGGGTGATCCTGTCCTCGCTCCGTTCGTGCTTGCTTGCCCCGACCTTCGCCTCGACCTCGAGCTCCATGAGGCGCTGAAGGGCGTATTCCCCCAGATCCCGTAGAAAATCGGTGTCCCGGTGCTTTTCAGCGAGCTCGATTAGTGCCATGCTTGTCTCAGCCATCGTGGTGTCCCCCCTGTGGGTTTGTTGTGGTGACACCAGCATCGGGGACCCACGGTGGCCTTGTCTACCACCTGCCAGCTTTTACACCACTCTAGGGGACACTACCCGAGTTACTGCAAGGCATGATATCCTTATAAGGACAGGCTAGAATTACAGCCTGAAATTTACTAATTCCAAATAATAACTGGGCGCAAACTGGGCGCAATAAATAAAATAATCTATGCTAAATCATACCAGACCAATACGTTGACAGCTAAACAACTCATTTATATAATTGCATTTAGAGACGGGCTATGCCAACCAATGATAGACAGAAAGTAGCCTGTTAACCACTGGGTCCTTGGTTCGAATCCGAGCGGGGGAGCTAAAATAAAGAGGCCGTCCTTAGGGACGGCCTCTTTATTTTAACGATACCCCCCGCTCGGATTCGAACCGGAGGGGCCGCCGAGCGAATGCGAGGGAAAGCGCGCAGGACGCGCGCGCCAGGCCCCGGAGGCGGCCCGTATTGCCGAGCCAGGATGGCGAGGCATGGAGGGCGAATCCGAGCGGGACGCGCGCCGTGTCAAGCGACATTCAGAATTGACCCTCTGGCGACACCTACTTTTGACCCACCCCTATGTTTCAGTTCTAACTCTCGACGAGAGCCGGTTTCATAAGGCCTGATCGACGTTTCTCCCGCAGGCGGAAGCTCTCACCTCGGATGGTGAGTACGTGGCTGTGATGGAGCAATCGATCGAGAATCGCCGTCGCGATGACGGTATCGCCGAATATCTCGCCCCACTCGCCGATGCTCCGGTTCGTGGTCACCAGCATCGCACCTCGCTCGTAGCGACGGGATACGAGCTGAAAAAACAGGTGGGCCGCGTCTTTCTCGAACGGCAGGTAGCCGAGTTCATCCACGATGAGCAGCTTGGGCTTAGAGAAGTGCGTAAGCTTCTCCTCCAGCCGACCCTCGAGCGCCGCCTTCGACAGGGCTGCGACGAGGTTTACCGCGGAGGCGAAAAGGACAGCGTAGCCGCGACCGATCGCCTCGCGACCGAGGGCGACCGCGAGATGGGTCTTGCCGACGCCCGGAGGCCCCTGCAGGAGCACGGTGTCGCCGTTCGCGACCCAGCGCCCCGTGGCGAGTTCCCGCACCTGCTTGGGGTCGAGCGAGGGCTGGGCGTCGAACTCGAAGCCGTCGAGAGTCCGCACGTAGGGGAACTTCGCGATGCTCGTGCCCATCGCGATCCGCCTTTGGTCGCGCCGGGCTATCTCGATCCCGCACATGAACTCGAGCGCCTCGCGGCGAAGGCTTCCATTCGAGCTACCTTACCCATCTCGTCGAATCCGGCGCTCTCGTACGCCTCAAGCGCGGCCTCTATGCCCTTGCAACGGGCGATAGGCGCTCCGAGCTTGTCGATCTCCAAATGGCTGTCCCTGGCGCCGTCTTTTGCCTGGGAACAGCCCTCTCGGTGCATGGCATCGGTATCTGGGAGCCGCCAGAGGTCCAGCTCGCCGTTCGCAGGGATTCCCGTATCGCGCTCCCCGAATTCCCTCCCGTCAAGCTCTTCTCCTTCTTCGGGATCCGGTACGAGCTGGGAATCGTCGAGCAGTCCACCGAGGCTGGAGCCATCCGGGTCTACGACCGCGAGAAGACCATCTGCGATGTCGTCCGCTTCCGGAATTCCCTTGGTATCGATTTAGCCATGGAGGCCCTGCGGGAGTATCTCAAGGGGCGAGGGAGGGACATTCCCAGGCTCCTTGAGTACGCCAAGCTCCTTGGCATGGAAGGGACGATCAGCGGCTATCTCGAGGCGCTCGCATGACAGGTCGGGAAGAGTCCGTCGCCGCAAGTCTCAAAATGGCGGCTGCCAGGAAGGGTATAAGCTTCCAGTACGCGACGCTCCTCTACATGCATGAGGGCTTTCTGCGACGGCTTTCGGCGTCAGCCTATCATGACCGCTTTATCCTCAAGGGAGGACTTCTTCTACAATGCCTATCGGAATCGTCGGCTCGAACGACCAAGGATATTGACCTCCTTGGTCGGGGAATCGCCGATGACGCAACAGGGATCAATGCAGCGGTCATCGCGATCGTAACATCGCCCGAGGATGAAGCCCTGCGTTTTGACGAAGGTTCATTGGAGGTCGAGGACATAACCGAGGGGAACGAGTACTACGGCGCTCGGATACGCATAACCTGTTACCTAGGGAGTATCCGCAACACGATCCAGGTTGGCATCGGTTTTGGCGACGCCGTGGAATCGCCTCTTCTGGAGATCGAATATCCCATCCTGGTCGACGGGAGGGCCTTCTCTCTGCTCTCTTATCCTCTCTCGACCGTCATCGCCGAGAAGTTCGAGGCGATGGTCGCACTTGCCGATATCAACAGTCGCATGAAAGACTTCTGGAATGTCGCCTATCTCCTCGAGAACTATGACATTCCCCACGAAGAACTCCTTTGGGCATTCGAAGCGACCTTCCTGAAGAGGGGCACGCCTCGCCCGGCCGAGCCAATTGTCTTTTCGGCTGAGTACGTGCATTCTAAGCCGGCTCTCGTTCGGTGGAAGGCTTTTCTTAAGCGCTCCCATCTCCCGGACAAGGAGTGGGTTAGGACCCTGGAAATCATCCGGGCTCGCCTTCGCCCTCTCTACGAGACGCTGCATACATAGTACCAGTTCTACGCGTTAGGCCATGAGGCGCGAAGAAAAGGAGCCTGTCATGTCGAAGAGCGGTTTTTTCACGGCGTTAACGCTCTGCGCCTCATTAAGCTACCTTGCCGCTCAGGAGCCGGTACCTTCATGGACGCTGGCGCGGCGCGCGACGGACCAAGTCGTTACCGTGCGGAAGGATATGACCATAGAAACGCTCGCGGGGTTGCTCGGCCCTTATGACAGAAAGCAGGCGGGAGACGGCGACGCGGCCTCTTATACATGGAAGGTCGACGGTAAGGACGCTGTACATGCGAGCTTTCGGAACGGGGTGATCACGTTCATACGCCTGACGTCGGACGCTTATTCCTGCGACGGCCTCTATCCGGGGCTGGTGTATTCTGATGTCATCGCGGCCCTCGGACCGCCTTCGAGCGAGACCGGCGCGGGCATGTACATACGGATGACATACCGAGACAAGAAGATGCGTCTCGACTATCTGCCGGCTGACCGAAGAGTCAAGAATCTTTTCATGGATTTCTTCGAGTATCAATGACGGCGTACGCGGGCGCTTGCCGAGCAGGCTCGCTCCGTTCGCTTTCGGTATTGATAGCGTATCATGCGCCGAGAAGCGTAGGCGTTCGAGGGAGCATCCCTCCTCCGTCAGTCGACGGGCCCGCTCCGCGTAGGGGATGATGCGTAGCGATCGACCGCGCCCTCGATATCCGTCCCCGATCTCGGGTAGACGCGGCCGAGCGTCCCGGCGCGGCTACTCGCCGCCTTCCAGAGCCTCGAGCCGCTTCAGGACCTCCGGATTCTCTTCAAGCGAGGTGAGCCCCTCCCCATACCCGGGGAACGCTTCCAATAATCTCGTTTGGATAGCCCGGTCCCATCCGGCGAAAATGCTGACCGAGGTAAGGATCATAAGGAGACCGAAAGCCCGCTGGATACGGGCGCTATTCTTCTTAAGGGCGCTTAGGCGATTCATTATGCTTCTTCCGCCCAATAAAAAGAGGACCATCGGCAGCGCCGTCCCGACGCTATAAGCCAGGGTAATCACGACGCTTTGCCAGTTCACTCGTTGGGTAGCCGCGAGGGTAATGACCGAAGCCATAATCGGCCCGGCGCAGGGGGTCCAGACGAGCCCCAGGGTGAAGCCCAGCCCGAGGCCGGGACTGAAACCCGCCGCCGGACGCCCGGCTGCGCCGATTCGGGGCTGAGGCATGAGCCGCGACGCCCATGCCAGGAAGGCGTTCTTCAAGGCGGGCAAGACCATCGTTAAGCCGAAGCCCGCGATCAAGACGGCGGCGACCCAGCGTAGGATGTCCGGGGATACGCGAAAGGCGTTGACGAGGGCTGAAAGGCTCAAGGTGAACAGCGTAAAGCTAAGCACGAAGCCCGTCACGACGCCCCAGGGCCGAGCCCTACCTTCGCCGGCGCTGCCGGCGAGCAACAGAGGCAACAAGGGCAGGATGCAGGGTGAAAGCACGGTAACCACGCCTGCGAGGAAGGAAAACGTCGGTAATACGACCATGACCTGCCCTCAGCTCATTCCAGCCGCGCGAGAATCGCCGCCAGCGTTCGGCTACCCACCCAAATATCTTTTTTATTCGCGCGGGAATCCAAGGATACGAAGGTGTGCTGGGTCGTGACGCCGTAGCGGGTACGTAATGCCCGAGCCTGGTCGTAATCCACGAAGACGAGGACGACGCCTTCGGGAATTTGCCGGAAGTTCTTCTGGACGTCCCGGAAGGTAGCCTGGCAGCTCGGGCACCAGTCGGCCGCGAAGTTCAGGACCACCCGGTTACCCGCGGCGAGTTCAGCCAGCCGCTGATCGTCGACATAGGCCACGACGCGGGGGCCCAGGGCGGAGACGTCGAAAGCCGCCGCGCTTATCGTCCCCGCGAGGGCCAGTGCGATCATGAGTAGAGCTTTCTTCATACAGCGCCTCCTGGCGGCATCGCCGGGGCGGAGAGGCGCCATGACGACGGTATTCTCGCCTCGGACTAGCCGCTTTACTAAGCTAGCGCCGTCCCCGTGCAGAATCAATGCATTATTACTTTTTTTGTCATTTTTATCGAAGTATCAGGAGGGCGACGGACCTGATCCGATAGACCATCGGCCGGCGGCAACGCCGCGAGCGCCTTGGCCCGCGCCTATTTGACTGCGTCCGTCGGCCGAACGATACTTGCCCCTATGAGCAGGACGGCCCGCTTCGCGCTTCTACTATGCGCCCTCTCTCTTTTGACGAGGCTTCCCGTCGCCGCGAGCCCCGGCCTAATCCGGGTGGGGATCTACGATAATAAACCCCTGATATTCATGGGAGAGCTCGGCCCGGAGGGGCTCTTCATAGACCTTCTAGAGGCCGTAGCCGAGGAGCGGGGATGGCGGCTCGAGTATCGTTACGGCTCGTGGGACGCCTCCTATAACGCCCTTTTGGCGGGCGAGCTCGACCTCCTACCCGTCGTAGCCTATAGCGCCGAGCGGGCGGCCATGATCGCGTTTTCGCAAGCCACGGTCATCGCGAACTGGGGCGAGATTTATACGCGCCGAGGTCTTACTATAGGCTCTATTATCGATCTACAGGACCGAACGATCGCCTATTTAGAGAACGATACCCACAGCCTCTTCTTCAGGGCGCTCTTAGACAAACTCTCGCTCAGCTATACGGCGCTCCGCGTCGGAAGCTATACCGAGATGCTGGCGGCCCTCGAGGACGGCAGCGCCGACGCGGGGGTGTTCAACCACATCCAAGCGAGCCTCGCAAGCCGAGCTAGGCTCGTTCAAATCACGCCCATCGTCTTCAATCCCATAGAGATACGCTTCGCCGCGGCTAAGGGCGACCCCGCCGGCCTTCTCCCGCAGCTAGACTCCTACCTGTCCGCGCTCAAGGCGCCTGAGGCGAAGGAGTATGAACGCCTGGTCCAGCGCTGGATAGGCGGCGAGCCCCGGGAGGCCGTGCCGGTTTGGGTGGGACCCCTGATCCTCGCGATATTGACCTGCCTACTCCTCGTCATTTTGATCAAACTATGGCTGCGGGGGCTCGTGCGCAAACGGACGGCGGCTCTCGAGGCGAGCAACCGAGCTTTGAAAGAAGGCGAGAGCAGGTATCGAACTATCTTGAGCTCAGCCATGGACGGCTACCTCATGGTGGACGGCCGGGGCCGGATCGTCGAGGCGAACGAAGCCTATGCCCGCATAAGCGGCTACGAGGCCGGCGAGCTGATAGGGCTCCATTCCTCGGATCTGGACGCCCGCGACGACCGCGCGGCCGTGCAGGAGCGCCTAGAGCGGCTCAAGACGGAGCGATACGAGCGCTTCGAAACCGTGCATCGCCGCAAGGACGGCACCGAGTACGCGGTCGAGGTGAGCCTTCAGTACGACGCCGACGATCCCGGGAGGCTCATCGCCTTCGTGCGCGACATCTCCGAGCGGGAGGCCGCCGCGGCCGAGCGCATGCGGGCGGAGCGGGCGATACGCGAGCTCGCCGAATATCAGCGCGCCCTCCTAGACTACTCGCCCTTGGCCATGTTCAGCATGGACCGCGACGGGCGCGTCGTCATATGGAACCCGGCCGCCGAGCGGACCTTTGGTTGGCGGAGGGACGAAGCCGTCGGACGCGTCCTGCCCATCGTCCCCGAAGACAAGCGCGACGAATTCTACGGCCTTAAGGAACGCCTACTCGGCGGGGAAGGCCTCGCCGGCCTCGAGCTCAAGCGCATGAAGAAATCAGGCGAGATGATCGACGTCAGCCTCTGGGCCGCGCCGATCTACGACGCGCAGGGCGTCGTAATCGGCATCATCTCCTTCGTCGAGGATATCGGCGAGCGCAAGGCCATTGAAAAACGCCTCAAGGACAATCTAGAGGAGAAGCAAATCCTCCTACGCGAGATACACCATCGCGTTAAGAATAATTTAGCCGTCATATCGAGCCTCCTTAACCTTCAGGCCGCCACCATTACCGATCCAGCCAAGGCCATCGAGGCGTTCAAGAACAGCCGCGACCGCATCATGGCCATGGCGCTCGTGCACATGGAGCTCTATGAATCGGGCAATTTCGCCCGCATCGACATGCATACCTACATCCGCAATCTCGCCGACCATATCGCCATGGTCAACGAGAGGGCCGGCGCGGCGCGGCTGGATTCGGAGGCGGAGCCTATCATGCTCGACCTTCAGGTCGCCGTGCCCTGCGGGCTCATACTCAACGAGCTCATTACGAACGCGTATAAATATGCGCTAGCCGAGGGCGGCCTAATCGAGCTATCTATGAAGCGCGACGAGCGCGGCGCCGTCGTCATGACGGTCAAAGACAACGGGCCGGGCTTGCCGGAAGGGTACGAATCCTCGGGGAGCCTGGGACTCACGCTGGTCCGGCTTCTCGCGGGCCAGATCGACGGAGAGCTTACTATCACGAGCTCGAGCGCCGGCACCCAGGTGAGCGTCGCCCTCCCCGATCCGTCCCGGAAAACCGAAGGCGGCGAGGCGGCTTAGGAAGGAAGGTTACCCCTATGGCCGAACTGAAGACTAAAGTCAACGACGCCGACGTATTGTCGTATATCGACGCAGCTACGGCAGGCTCGCCGGTTAAAAGGGCGGATAGCCTCGAGCTCGTCGCGATGATGCGGGCTCTCAGCGGCAGCGAGCCGCGCATGTGGGGCGGCAGCATCATCGGCTTCGGGAGCTACCATTACAAGTCCGAGCGGAGCGCGCAGGAGGGCGATTGGCCCCTCGTAGGCTTCTCCCCGCGCAAGGCGGCCTTCTCGCTCTACGTGTACACGGGACTGCCCGAGCACGCGCCGCTCCTCGAGGGCTTAGGGAAGTTCACCATGGGCAAGGCCTGCATCTACGCCAAGCGCCTGTCGGACCTGGACCGCGGCGTCCTTGAGCGCCTGATCAAGGAGACCCTGGCCTATATGCGCTCGCGCTACCCCGCGGGCGCTATAGCCTAGGACCGCCGAGTTTCGGGCGGCGGAGCATGTCGCTACAGACGACGGCCGCGGAGGGCGGCCCGCGCGTACGCATAGGGAGCTGCAGCTGGAACTACGAATCCTGGGTCGGCCTCGTCTATAGCGCGCCGAGCCGGACGGCGGCCGGCTACCTGCATGAGTACGCGCGGCGCTTCAGGACCGCCGAGATCGACTCCTTCTTCTACCGCCTACCCGAGGCGAAGGACGCCTTGGCCTACCGCGCGGAGGTCGACGAGGGCTTTACCTTCACGATGAAGGTAAACGAGGAGATCTCGCTCACCCATGCGCGGCCCCGCGGGCGCGGCGGCGCGGACGGAGGCGGCGGCGAGCCGAACCCGAACTTCCTCTCCGCCGAGCTCTTCGGCCGCTATGTCGAGCGCGTAGCGCCCCTCCTACCCATGACTCAGGCGGTGATGCTGGAGTTCGAGTACCTGAACAAGGACAAGATGCGCGACGTCGGCGCGTTCATAGAGGCCCTGGATCGCTTCACTAGCGCCGTCACGCCCGAAATACCCCTAGCCGTGGAGACGCGCAACAAGAACTACCTCACGCGCGAGTACTTCCAGTTCCTCAAGGAGCGCGGCATCATCCACGTCTTCTCCGAGAAGCTCTACATGCCCCATGTCTACGAGGTCTACGAGCGCTTCGGGGACCTGATCGCGGGCACCTCGATTATTAGGCTCCTAGGGGGCGACCGGGCCGAGATCGAGCGGGCGACGGACGGGCGCTGGGACCGCGTAATCGACGAGAAGACCGACAAGGGGCTCGTGGCCGGGATGTCCCGCGACCTGGTCGTCCGCGGCGGCCGCGTGGTGTTATCGATAAATAATCACTATGAAGGCTCGGCGCCGAAGACCGCGGAGTTCTTCGAGTCGGAGCTCGCGGAGTTCCTCTAGCGGCCTACTCGATGACGGCCGCGTAGTCCCGCTCTACGACGCGCCTGAGCTCCGCGATGAATCGCGCCGCGGGCGCGCCGTCTATGAGGTCGTGGTTGAACGCCGCGGTAAACGAGATGAACTCCCGAATTTCTACGGCCCCGCCGACGACGGCCGGCTTCTTGACGGTCCCGCCCACGGCGAAGGACGTGGCCTTAGGGCCTCCTATGTAGGGCAGGATAAAGCCCGTAAGCCCCTCGCTCATGGCCACGGAGGTGACGAAGACCGTGCCCGAGAGGCGGCGCACCCGCCCGTGGTCGCGGAGGAGCAGCCTGAAGAAGGGCAAGACTAACCATGCGGGGAGCGCGGCGAGGACTCGCGCCGCCCGCTCGGAGCCGACGAAGCCTAGGGCGTCGCCGCGGCGGGTCCTGGCCGCCTCTATCTCGTCATGTATGGCCTTAAGGCTCTTCGTATCGGCGTCGCGTATGACGTATGACTTGTTCGCGCCCGCCCCCGGCAGCTCGATGGGCACGTTCACGTCGACGCCGGAGAAGATCGTGGTCCGGCGTCGGTCGACCATCGCGTTGAACGCCGGGTAACGGGCCAGGGACGCGGCGATAGCCTTGACGAAGAAGGCGAAAAGGGAGCCGCCCGAACCTTCACGTCGCCGCGCGCGGAGCGCGGCGCGCAGGCCGGTGACGTCGAACTCGAGCAGGGCGAAGGTGTTATGCCCGCCCTCGACCAGACGAAAGCCGTCGATGGCCAGGCGCCGTAGGGCTTCCGTCTTCTTAGCCTGATGGCTTCGCGCGCGCATGGGGCTCCCCCGCTTAACTCGGCGGGGCTTTCGGGCCGCCGGTCGATACGCGCCATTGTGAAAGGATGCGCGGGTTTTGTCAAACGCCCCGCCTATGAAGGCGGCCGCTCGCCGACGCGCGAGGGACCGACGCGGTATCCTCCGCCCGCCCCGCGGGGGCGGGCGGAGATAAAGCGGAGGGCCCGACGGGCGCGTAGCGGCCGGCGCGCCCCTTAAAAACGATTATTCATATTCATTCAGCAATACCCTAACGAAACCCTAACGAAGCTCCTCTATCGTTCAGCGCGGCGGCCGGGAAGGCCGTCGGAAACAACCGAGGAGGTTCTGATGAAACTGTCCAAGATCTTTGCCGCCCTGTGCATGGGCGCGATGCTGGTAGCCCCCTTGGCCGCCGCCGGCACCCGCGAGGCCCCTAAGACCGCTAAGGCCCCCCGCCCCGCCGCCGAGCTCCTAGGCGCCGGCGCTTCGTTCCCCGCCCCGCTCATGACCGCCTGGGCCGACGAGTACCGCGACCTCTCCGGCGGCACCGTGACGGTGAACTACCAGTCCATCGGCTCCGGCGGCGGCGTCCGCCAGTTCATGGAGCAGACCATCATGTTCGGCGCCAGCGAGGCCTTCCTCAACGACGACAACATGGCCAAGGCCCGCGCCGAGACCGGCGGCCTGGCGTACAACCTGCCCATCACCTTGGGCGACGTGGTGCTGACCTACAACCTTCCCGGCGTGAAGAGCGGTTTGGTGTTTGACGCCGCTACCATAGCCGGCGCTTTCTTAGGCGAGATCACCCGCTGGAACGACCCCAAGATCGCCGCGCTCAACCCCGGCGTGAGCCTGCCCAACCTGCCCATCCAGATCGCGCACCGCTCCGACGGCTCGGGCACCACCAATATCTTCACCAACTACCTGTCCAAGGTCAGCCCCTCCTGGAAGGATAAGGTGGGCTCCGGCACCTCGGTGAAGTGGCCCGTGGGCACCGGCGGCAACGGCAACGAGGGCGTGGCCGGCATCGTGAAGAGCACCCCCGGCGCCCTTGGCTACAACAGCATGGTCTACGCCATGCTCAACGACATCAGCTTCGGCTCGGTCAAAAACAAGGCAGGCAAGGTCATCGCGCCCTCCTTCGCGGCGACGAGCAAGGCCGCCGCGGTGAAGATCCCGGCCGACGGCCGCATCATGATCACCGACACCGACGCCGCCGACGGCTACCCCATCGCCGGCTTCGCCTGGGTTCTGATCCACGAAAACCTTGAGAAGAACAAGGCCATCGCCACCCGCACCCAGGCAGAGGAGCTGGTCCGCTTCCTGTACTGGATCGTCACCGAAGGTCAGAACATGAGCGAAGGCCTGAGCTTCTCCAAGCTCCCCGCCGACGCCCAGGCCGTGGCCGCCCAGATGATCGCCACCTTGAAGTTCCAGGGCGAGGCTCTCGGCCAGAAGGTCATCGAGGACGTGAAGAAGAACGGGTTCTAAGGAGCCGTCGGGCCAAAGCGGCGAGCGGAGGGGCGCGAAGCTCCCCCTCGTCGCGCCCCCCCCAAAAGTCGAACGATACGCTACAGGCCCGGGGCGGACGCGATCCGACCCGGGCCCTTCGAAGGAGAGAGGATGGGACCAGCGCAGAAAAGCGCCGCGGCGGCCCTGCCGCGCGCGTTTCGCGGGCCGGGCGACCGGGTATTCAAATACGCTATCGTAGGCCTATCGAGCGCCGTGGTGGCGCTGGCCTTGGTGATGGCCGTCGTGATCTATATCGAGGCGAGGCCCACGTTTAAGGCCTTCGGCTACCTGTCGTTCCTGACGGAGACGACTTGGGACCCGGTGAAATCTATCCACGGCGCCCTGCCTTTCATCATCGGCACCTTCGTAACGAGCTTCGCCGCGCTGGCGCTAGCGGCCATTCCCGCCATAGCCGTGGCCATCTTTACGAGCGAGTACGCGCCTAAGTGGCTGGCCGCCGTCATCAACTACACCGTAGACCTCTTGGCGGCCATACCCAGCGTAGTCGTAGGCCTCTGGGCCATCTTCAACTTCGCGCCCCTGATGCGCGACGCGGTCTACATGCCCATCTATCTCTGGGCCGAGGCGAGCGCGCCGTGGCTGGCGACTATGCTCGGCGCCCCGTCGACCTTCAACATGACGACGGGCACCATCGTGTTGGCGCTCATGATCGTACCCTACACCGTGGCGCTTTCGCGCGACGCGATAGGCCAGGTGCCCCGCGACCAGCGCGAGGCCATGTGGGCCCTGGGCGCGACCAAGTGGGAGGTAATACGCCAGGCGGTCATCCCCTACGCCCGAACCGGTATCGCGGCGGGCGTGCTCCTCTCCCTGGCGCGCGCCTTGGGCGAGACCATGGCCCTGGCCATGCTCATAGGCAACTCGAACCGCCTGCCCTTCACGCTCTTCGGGCCGGCTGCGACCATGCCCTCCCTTATCATCAACGAATTCCGCGAGGCGGTAGAGCCGCTCCATTACTCGAGCATCATGGCGGTGGGTTTCTACCTCTTCATAATCACGATAGGCATTAACCTGGTTACGAGCTTCGTGCAGCGTAAGCTCTATATGGGAAGGGGCATGGTATGAAGCTCCGAACCCGCTTCCTACGCGACCGCCTCATGCTGGCCGGCCTGGGGCTCCTGACGGCCGTGGTCGTCGTGCCGCTCTTCATCATCATCTTCTACGTGGTGGCCAACGGCTTCTCCGCCCTGGACGCCAACTTCTTTACCCAGGAGCTGGGGAGCCCCGCCCGCGCCATGCAAGGCAAGCCCACGGGCCTCGTGGCCTCTATCGTGGGCACCCTGCTCATCGACCTGGCGGCCTTGGCCATGGCCCTGCCCTTCGGCATAGGCACGGGCGTGATGATGAGCGAATACCGGGAGCATCCCTTCGCGCCGATAGCCAGGCTGATGGTGAGCACCTTAAACGGCATGCCGGCGGTGCTCATGGGCCTGACCGCCTATGCGCTGGTGGTGAAGAACACCGGCGGCTTCTCCGGCATGGCAGGCTCGGTCGCCCTGGCCTTCGTCATGGTGCCCATCATCGCCCGGACCACCGAGAGCGTGCTCACGGTGACGCCCTGGGCCCTGCGCGAGGCCGGCCTGAGCCTGGGCCTGCCCCGTTGGAAGGTAACCCTCTCCTTGGTTCTGCCGGCGGCCAGGACGGGCATCATTACCGGCGTGCTCATCGCCTTCGCGCGCGCGGCGGGCGAGGCGGCTCCGCTCCTCTTAACCTCGTTCGGCAATAACTTCCTGTCCTTCGACCTCTCGAAGCCGATGGACAGCCTGCCCCAACGGCTCTACAGCCTGGCGATCAGCCCCTATAAGCAGTGGCATGCCTTAGGCTGGGGCGGGGCCATCATACTCCTCCTCTTCGTGATCCTGACCTTCTTCATAGGGCGGGTCGCCGTGGCTCGGCTTGAGAAGCGGATGAAAGGATAATTATGGACACGATCAACGTGAAGGATAAGGACGCCGGGGCTACTTTGGCGGCCGGCGACGAGCTGCGCATGGAGACCGTGGGGCTCTCGGTGCGCTACGGGACGGGCAATTACGGCATACGCGACGTGAGCATGGCCGTAGCCGACAAGCGCGTGACCGCCTTGATCGGCCCCTCGGGCTGCGGGAAGTCTACCTTCCTGCGCTCGCTCAACCGCATGCACGACCTGGCCCCGGACATCACGGTCACCGGCCAGGCCTTCCTGGACGGCGAGGACCTGTACGCGCCCGATATGGACGCGGTGCTGGTGCGACGCCGCGTGGGCATGGTCTTCCAAAAGCCTACGCCCTTCCCCACCAAGAGCATCTACGAGAACGTCTGCGCGGGCCTCCGCCTCGTGGGCGTGAACAAGAAGGCGACGCTGGACGAGGCGGTGGAGCGATCGCTACGCGGCGCGGCGCTCTGGGACGAGGTGAAGGATCGCCTAAAGACGCCCGGCGGCAGCCTCTCGGGCGGTCAGCAGCAGCGCCTGTGCATCGCGCGCGCCCTGGCGGTGGAGCCCGAGGTGCTCCTCATGGACGAGCCCACCAGCTCCTTGGACCCGAACGCCACCATACGCATCGAGCAGCTCATCCACGAGCTCAAGGAGCAGGTAACCATCGTCATCGTGACGCACAACATGCACCAGGCCGCCCGCGTGAGCGACTACACGGCCTTCTTCTACGTCGGCGAGCTCGTAGAGCTCTCCGCTACTAAGGAGATGTTCTTGAAGCCGCGGGAGAAGAAGACCGAGGAGTACCTGACGGGCTTCTTTAGCTAAAGCCGGGGACGTTCCCCAGGTGCACGTAGCGGAGGCGCCGCTCGGCTACGGCCTTGAGGCGCCTCAGGGTCGAGACGGGCGTCGCCGGCTCGCGATAACGCCAGGCGGGATGGTAGGCCGACAGGTGGTAGGGTATGTCGGCGCCGAGGCCGGCTAAGAAGCCCGCTATGCCCTCGATATCCTCGTCCGTATCGTTCCGCCCCGGCACGACCAGGGTGGTCACCTCGAGATGGACGCCCGACTCGCGCGCGGCGCGGGCGAAGGCCAGCGTCTCGTCGCGATCGCCGCCGAGCTCTTGGCGGTACCAGGCGGAATCCCAGGCTTTGATATCCAGGTTGACCGCGTCGCAGAGCGCTAAGACCTCCCGCGCGGGCTCAGGGGCGGCCGATCCGTTGGTGACGAGGACGTTTTTAAGGCCGAGCGCCCGCGCCTCTCGCATGACCGCCATAACGTACTCGATATGGATGAGGGGCTCCGAGTAGGTATGCGCCAGGCTCGGCGCGCCCGAGGCCAAGGCCGCGCGCGCGAGGCGCTCGGGCGAGACGTACGCCGCCGCCTCCGCGTCGAAGTCTTGGGCTATGCGGTGGTTTTGGCAGAAGGGGCAACGCAGGTTGCAGCCTACGTAGCCGATCGAATAGACGACGCTTCCGCTTAAAAAGTGATACAGGGGCTTCTTCTCGATAGGGTCGATGGCGGCCGCGCTTACCAGGCCGTAATACGGCAGGACTACGCGTCCGCCTTCGTTCTTCCTAACGCGGCAAACGCCGCTTCGCCCCGGCGCGATGGCGCAATGATGATGGCAGAGCAGGCAACGAACGTGCTCCCCTTCTGAGCGCCAGTAGCGGGCCTCGGGCTCGGGTCGGGACGCCGCCATGGGGCCTAGCCCCGGAGGCGCCCCAGGACCTTGTCGCGCAGCTTTCGGGCGTCGCTCAAATAATGGAGCGGCGTATCCACCTCGAAGGGCTCGTAGCGTATGCCTACCGAGCCGCGCCGTATCCAGAGCCGCACGATGGGATAGCTCTCTCCCGCCTCGGTGACCGGGCTCGGGAGCTCCTGGGCGCTCACGATATCGCTCACCCTAAACTCGAGTATGGCTGAATCGCCGGCCTCGGGCTCGGAGATGAGCAGGATCTTACTGTCGTCGTAGGGATGCTTGCGCGGCGATCCTATAAAGCCCACCGCGTCCTGGGGCGGCTCGGCATGATAGGCCTGGAGCTCATAAAACGGCTCGTCTAGGTATTCGCGCACGCTCATATCCGTCGGTCCTCCCTCTTTATGCTAAGTATAAGCGCCGAGGCGGCTAAAAACAAAGCTAAAAGCGCCGGGAACCAATCGCCGTAGGCCAGGTAGGGCGTGATCTCGGCGGTATAGACGGGGATATCGGCGACGACGCTCGCCGCCTCGAAGAGCGGGAGCATATACTTGGATCGGCCGTCGGGCAGCACGACGGCGCTGACGCCGCCGTTGGTCGAGCGGACCAGGCTGCGCCTGAGCTCCACGGCGCGGAACATGGCCGCCACGTAGTGCTGGATCTCGGCCGAGCGCGTCATGGACCAGGAATCGTTGGTCAGGTTTATAAGAAGCTCGGCGCCGTCCTTGACGAAGCGTCGGCAGAGGTAGGAGAAGGCGTCCTCGAAGCAGATAGGCGCGCCGAAGAGGACCTCGCCGGCGCCGGCGCTCGGGACCGAGAAGATGACGCGCTCGCTCCCCATGGTCCAACCCGAGGCTAGGCCGACGGCCTCCTGCATGAAGGAGCGGAAGGCGGCGAACTCCCAAAACGGTATGGCTTCGGCGAAGGGCACCGGATGCATCTTGGCGTAGCTGGCTTCCTTGCGACCGTCGGGGCCGATGAGTATGACAGAATTCGTGGCCTCGAGCTCGCCGTCCAGCTCGAAGAGCTCGGGCGCGCCCGTTAAGAGGCGCAGGTTCTTCTCGGCCAGGAAGGGGATGAGCGGGTCGGCCAGCGGCGCGCGTCGATAGAAGTGCTGATAGTCGTCATAGTCGCGCCTAAGGACGGTCTCGCTGAAGAGGATGAGGTCGGCCGGCCCTTGCGCCTCGGCGATAGCCCGCCGAGAGAGCGCTACGGAGACCTCGAGCGCCTTGATCTCGCCCTCGGAGCTCCACGAGTCCATATTCTGTTGGACGATGACGGCGCGGAGCGTCCTCTCGGCGGAGCGGTCCTTGGCCAGGGCCAACGAGCCGTAGGCGAGTATGCCTAAGAGGAGTACGGCCGCCACGGACAGGTGGCCGAGGCCCGGGCAACGGGGGCAGGAGCGCCCGCCCCTCGCTCCGCCGAGCGTGGCGACGGGGCGACGCCAGGCCGGCAGCGCGCCGAGCGCGGGCGCAGGAGGCGCGGCCAACTCCCCTATCGCCGCCGAAATCCAGGCCAAGGAGAAACCCAGGCCGTACACACCGGTTGACTCGGCTATCTGAATAGCCGGCAGCAGATCGGAAGAGCGTCGTGTAGGGAAAGAGTGTAGATCTCGGTGG
>CALKWG010000387.1 GCA_938004315.1 uncultured Spirochaetaceae bacterium | reverse complement strand
CGCGGCGTTGAGCCAGAAGCCGCCCGAGCCGGGCATGTACGCGCCGCGGAAGGCCTCGAACATCCAATAGTTCGGCAGGGGCCAGAATAGGAAGATCCAGCGCGCGGGTACGAAGAGGCTCCCGAAGGGCAAGGCCAGGGAGGCGAACATGACGAGCTTCAGGCTGGCTACGGCCTGGATCTGGTTGGCGGCGAGCCCGCCTATGAGCAGGCATACCGACAGCGGCATGAAGGCCGACGAAGCGACGGCGACGATGATGCGCCACCACGGCAGGCCCGTCGGTCCCATGATGAGGTGGGCGGCTAAGGCCCCGAGCGCGCCTACGGCCGCCGACCAAAGGCCGCGGGCGGCGAAGTATTCAAGCTCGGACAGCGGGGCGACGGCGAAGGCTCGCGTCACCTTGCTCTCCTTCTCGTCCACTAGGGCGAAGGCCGCGGCGACCCCGCCTATGAGGATCGACATCATGGCCAGGGAGACGCGCGCGTAATCCTTGTACGCGCTCCGCGCGCCGGGCCTGGTTATCGTTGCGTACGCCGCCTCGGGGCCGTCCAGGGCCGACGCCAGGACCGCGGCCGCCAGGCCGGCGGCCTCCGGCTCTTCGTCGCCTTCTAAGATTATCTCCGGCCCGGCGGACCCGTACCTAAATCCGGCTATGTCGTCTGCCGCCAGCACGCGGCGCTCCAGCTCGGCGATCCCGTCGAAGCGCTCGACGCGTCCGAACGGCTCAAGCCGCTCGGCCAACTCGAAACCCGCCGGGCTCGAGACGTCCACGGCGAAGCCGGCGCCCGAACCCTCGACCGCGCCGGCGAGGAAGCCTAAAGCTACGGCGAGGAAGACGGGGGCGGCGAGTATGTAGAGCACCATGCTGTCGCGCAGGGCGTTCGCCAGGTCGAAGCGTATGATCGATGCGATGCGTTTCACCCCTTACTCCTTTAAAAGCCTACGGCTGACGGCCAGATAGCAGAACAGGGCCGCCGCTCCCGTCCATACGGCCAGGCGCATGAAGGGCCCGGCCGCGCCGGCGGCTCCGGCGGGATCCAGGATCAAGTCCCTGGCCAGGAAGACCGCGTCGTAGCTCGGTATGGCCTTGACCCAGGCGGGGCTGAAGGCCGGCCTGGCGTATGAAAAGAAGGGCACGATGTTGAGGAGGAGCACGGCTAGCCCAGGAAAGAACCAGTGCGAAAGGTTCCTGGAGAAGCTGGCGAAGCCCAGGCCGAACAGGGTCATGAAGGCGGAGCTCAGCGCGAGCGCGCTGAGGGCCGCGAGCCAATCGGGACGGGCGCCCTTGACGGCCGCCGCCGCTAGGACGCCGGCGCCGTAGAGTATGGACAGGCCGACGAAGACGCCGAGCTTGGCGGCGATATAGGGCAGGGGCCCGCCGGGCGCGGCGCGGTAGGCCTTCAGCGTGCCCTCTTGCTTTTCTTGGAAGACGAACACGGCGACGAGGAGGAAGCCGAGTATGCCCGCCTCGAAGATGAGGAAGATCGGTACGCCGACGAGGTTGAGGGGCGCCGGCTCGGCCTCGGGCCCGAGACGCCGTACGGAGAAGCGGCCCCCCGAGCCCGAGCCCCTCGCGAGGCGTAGGAGCTCGTCCATGCTGGCGCGGAGCAGGGCTAAGTTCCGCTCGGGGATTCGCTCCCCGGCCGATATCTCGACGCTGAGCGACCCGGCCGCGCCCGAGGCCACGACGCCGATGAGGCTTGCGTCGGCCGCCATACGGCGTTCGAACTCCTCGCGATCGGCGGCCAGGGCCGCCAGGCCGACGCCGTTCTCCTCGGCCGCCCGGCGTAGGACGGCGCCTTCGCTCAGGTCGAGCGCGAGCTCGCCGTGCCGCCTCTCCATCGACGCGGGCAAGAGGAGGATGAGGAGCCACATGACGGCCATGATGGCGACGACGACGGCGACATGGCCGTTACGCCAGGCCAGGATCGCGTCGCGCTTCATCTGAGCTAGGGCGTTCATCAGCCGAGCCCCCTTCCGGTCAGCCTGATGAAGATCTCCTCCAAGCTCGCCTCTTGGCTGTGGATAGTCTCCGCCTGGCCCGAGGCGACCAGCTCCGACAGCCTAGCCCGATCGGCCTCGCGCGCGGGGAAGAGGGTCTCGGCCTCGACGCGTCCGTCCGTCCGCCGCTCCACCTTGATCGACTGCGCGCCGTATTTCAGCTTGAGCTCGCGCGGCGCGTCCATGGCCACGATCTTCCCGGCGTTCAAGAAGGCCACCGTGTCGCAGAGCCTATCGGCGTCCCGCATATTATGGGTGGTCAGGAAGACCGTGCAGCCCTCGTCTCGCTTCTTCAGGATGAGGGACTTGATCCGCTCCGAGGCCGAGGGGTCGAGGCCGCTCGTCGGCTCGTCCAGGAACAGGATCGACGGCCTGTTGATGAGCGCCCGGGCGAAGACCAGGCGCTGCTTCATGCCCTTGGAATAGGCGGCCGCACGCCTCCCCGCGGCGTCGGCCAGCCCCACGAGCTTAAGGAGCTCCATCGGGTCCTCGGTCGGGCCTTTAAATAGCCCGGCGAAGTACTTGAGGTTCTCGTAGCCGCTGAGCTTCCCGTACAGGTTGGGGTGCTCGAACGAGACGCCGATGCGCTCGAAGAACTCCCGGCCCATGGCGCCGATGTCCCGGCCGTCGTAGCGGACCGAGCCTTCCTGCAGCTTGAGGAGGCCGGTCATGATGCCCTGCACGGTGCTCTTGCCCGCGCCGCTCGGGCCTAGGAAGCCGAAGATCGCCCCGTCGGGTATCTCGAAGCTGATGCCGTCGACGGCTTTGGTCCCTTTGCCTTCGTAGTCGTGATATAAACTATTAACTTCGATCATTGGTCATCCTTCCCCGTCAAAATCGATATCGCTTCGTCCTCTATGATGACGACGCGGCCGGGCTCGGCGCCGAGTATGCGGGTGATCGCCTCGCGATAGCTCCGCATGGCGCCCAGTATCCGCCGCGAGGCGTCGTCGGCGGGAGCCTTCGCCGTCGCGTCGGCGAGGGCTATGGCCTCGGCGGCGATTCGCTCTACCATGGCGCTCCCTAGCTGCAGCACCAGGGCCGCCGCCTCCTCGGGCTCGGCCAGGTCGAAGGAGCCTTCGCCGACGCCTTGGGCTAGAATCCCGGCTATCAGCGGCGAGCTCAGTTCGAGGCTTCGCCTCTCCATGCGCTTACGGAGGCGTAGGTTCCGGTCGTCGTACATGATCTTCAAGATCGTGACGATGACGCCGCGGTTCCGCGCCTTGAACGCCATAGAGGCGGCGAAGACCCGGTTGAGCTTCTCGATCGCCGGTAGGGCGGGATCCTCGGCGATGCCGCGGATGAGCTCCAAGCCGGTTCTGGCGGTGCGTTCGCTAAGCGCGTCGAGGAGTTCCTCTTTGCTTGAGAAGTAGTGGTAGAACGCGCCTTTAGAGACGCCGACGGCGTCGATGATGGCCGCGATCGGCGTTTCATCGTAACCCCGCTCCATGAAAAGCCGTTGCGCCGCGTCTAAGAATTCGTTCAGGCGTACGTCGTAGTCTTTCGTGACATGCATCGTTTACTCCCCGACTCAGGTTGTAGCATACCGACTAATGGTATGTACCGACCGACGGTATGTAATCTATCGCATGAACTATCCTGCGTCAAGGGTGCCGACCATACTTGTGGGGAATCTAGCGCGAGGCGCGAGGTTTTTGACTCGGGCCGGCTTGGTCCGTCGCCCGCGGACCGCGCGCTTGGCGGTCGCGCTTCCGCGTTCTTTCCGGGCTTATGAAGGCGTGGCGAGGCCTAAAAGCTGCCTGATCGCGCCCAGGTGCCAAGCGCCGTGCGCCAGCTGTCCGAAGATGCCGGTCATGTTCATAGGGTCGGTCCAGGGTAGCCCGGCGTCGATCGCCGCGAGCAGGGCGGTATATTCAGTCCTAAGTTCCGCGAGAAGGGCGTTCCAGCCGGCCTCGTCGACCGTTCGACGGCTCCAGCTGGACTTCCAATCGGCCGAGGCGTGGACCGATTCGCCGCGGAGCGCGCGGTTAGCTAGCCGGAGCGCATAGGCGACGTGGCCGGCGTGCGCGGCGACGCTCGCTCCGCTCGGGCTCGGCGCGGAAGCCTCCGCCGGACCCAGCCGCTCGAGGGTTCCGAGGAGGCCCGACCCCGGCTCGTTATCGGCGAACCACGTCATGCGCGGGTCTTCGGGGCCGTCATAGGCCTCGCGGATCAGGGTCGAGAGCATGGCGCTCAGGGTTTTTTCCTCTATCGGCATGGCAGCTCCTCCCGCCTTTCGGCGCCTACGGCAGTATACCGCGGCCGGTGCGTCGCGGCGAGCATATTTCGCTTGCCCGCTCGGCGGAGTGCTACGATACTCGGGCCATGGGTGAAAACTACGACGAACTGCTTCGGGGGCCGCCCTTGGCGCGCTATCGCGCCCTCGTCGACTTAGTCGGGCTCGACACGGAGGAAGCCGAGGCCAAGGCCGCCCGGGCGGCGATGGAGGGCGCGCCGGAGCTGGCGCCGCTTTTCGCTGAAGTCTGCGCCTGGCCGGGTACCGTACTCGCCAGCCACAAGAGCGCGAGCCAGGGCTTCCATAGACTCTCATTCCTCGCCGAGCTCGGCGTTTCGGCGGAACATCCCTCCGTCGCCTCGGCGCTCGGGGCCATCCTGGTCGGCATGGACGATGACGGCATGCCCAGGCTTCCCACGGCATACGACGGCCGTTTCGGAGGCCCGGGAGAGGCGAAGGCGGCATGGGCCCTCTGCGACGCGCCGGTGACGCTCAAGTCTCTGGCGCTCTTCGGCCTATCCGGCCATGAGAAAGTACGCGCCGGCGCTGCGACCGTACTGTCCCTGGTCCGCGCGAACGCCTGGCCCTGCGCCCTGTCGCCCGAGCTCTCGTCCTTCAGGCCGCCGGGTCGCAAGGCCGATCCCTGCCCCTACGCGACGCTCGTCTGCCTCGAGCTCGTCGCGGCCCTGGAGGAGGGCGGGGGAGAGGAGTACGGCGGGCTCAAGGCCGGGCCCGAGGCCGCCGCCGGCGTAGAGGCCTTGCTCCTGGCCTGGGAGCGCTCGCGCGACTGGCATCCGTATATGTTCTATGCCGGAAATGATTTTAGGAAGCTCAAGGCGCCATGCCTCTGGTACGACATCCTGCACGTCGCCGACGCGCTGTCGCATTTCCCGCTCGCCTTGGGCGACCCGCGCTTCGAAGAGATGATGGCTAGTATCGAATCCAAGGCCGACGCCGACGGCCGTTTCGTCCCCGAGTCGGTCTATAAGCCCTACGCGGCCTGGGACTTCGGCCAGAAAAAATCGCCTTCGCCTTGGCTGGGCTTCTTGGTAGCGCGCATGCGGAAGCGCCGGGCGATAGCGGCGGCGGGTAGCTAAGCCCGGGCCGCTCCGTTCGCCCGCTCCGCTTCGCTTGCCCGCCCGCGGAGGCGGCAGTATCTTCCACCGCGGTCGGCGCGAGCGCTAAGCGGCCGCCGGCCGAGCCGGAGGGCCGCCTAGCGCCCGCTCCGGCGGAGAG
>CALKWG010000386.1 GCA_938004315.1 uncultured Spirochaetaceae bacterium | reverse complement strand
CCGGCTTTGACCGACTTCACCGTCATGGTCGACAAGACCGCCAACATGTTCATCACCGGCCCCCAGGTGATCAAGGCCGTGACCGGCGAGGACGTCTCGGCCGAGGGCTTAGGCGGCGCGCTCGTGCACTCGGAGATCTCCGGCTGCGCCTCGCTCATGTTTAATAACGAGGCCGAGACCCTGGCGGGCATCAGGAAGCTCCTTTCGTACCTGCCGCAGAATAATATCGAGGACGCCCCCCTGGCCGCTACGGCCGACCCGGTGGCCCGCGACCTCCCCGACCTGGCCGGCATCATCCCCGACGCGCCGAACAAGCCCTATGACATCCGCGAGGTGATCAAGCGCGTCTTCGACGACGGCGACTTCTTTGAGATCCAGAGCCTGTACGCCATGAACATCGTGGTGGGCTTCGCCCGCCTAGGCGGCCGGTCGGTGGGCATCATCGCCAACCAGCCGCGCATCATGGCCGGCGTGCTCGATATCAACGCCAGCGACAAGGCCAGCCGCTTCATCCGCTTCTGCGACTCGTTCAACATCCCCCTCGTCACCCTGACCGACACCGCCGGATACCTGCCGGGCGTGGGCCAGGAGCACGGCGGCGTCATCCGCCACGGCGCCAAGCTCCTCTACGCTTACTCCGAAGCCACCGTGCCCAAGATCACCGTGATCGTGCGCAAAGCCTACGGCGGCGCCTATATCGCTATGTGCTCCAGGCACCTGGGCGCCGACCAGGTCTTCGCCTGGCCCAGCGCCGAGATCGCGGTCATGGGCCCCGACGGCGCGGCGAACATTATCTTTAAGAAGGATATCGACGAGGCTTCCGATCCCGCCGCCAAGCGCAAGGAGAAGATCGAGGAGTACAAGCACAACTTCGCCAATCCCTACAAGGCCGCTACCCGCGGCTACGTCGACGACGTGATCGACCCCGCCGAGACCCGCCGCCGCCTGGCCGGCGCGCTGGGCATGCTCCTTGGCAAGCGCGAAAGCCGCCCCGCCAAGAAGCACGGCAACATGCCGGTCTAAGGGGGACGCCATGGATATGTGGACCATCACGATAATCGGCGTGGGTACGGTGTTCATCGCTCTCATCGTGCTCGCGCTCATATTATCGCAGTTCCATCGGCTGTTCGGCCCCAAGCCGGCCGCCGGTAAGCCGACGGTAGCTCCGGCCGCCGCTAAGCCTTCGGCCGGCCCTGCGGCCGTTAAGGCCGGCCCCGACGGCGCCGTCATAGCCGCCATCGCGGCGGCCATAGCCGCGGCGACCGGCCGTCCGCTTTCAAGCTTCCGTATCGCCTCGGTCGAGGCCTCCGGCGGCTTCAATACCCCCGCATGGGGGCGCGTCGAACGACTCAGCAGGGCCCCGGGCGGGCGCTAAGGCCTTAAGGCCAATACCACGAAGGAGAACGACTATGTTGAAGAAATACAAGGTTACCGTGAACGGCCAGGCCTATGACGTCGCCGTCGAAGAACTGGGCGGCGCCGCCGCTCCCGTCGCCGCCGCGGCGCATGCGCCCGTAGCGGCCGCTCCCGCCGCCGCGCCGGCGCCCGCTCCGGCCGCCGCTCCCGCTCCCGCCGCGGGCGGCTCAGGCTCCGTGAAAGCGCCTATGCCCGGCACCGTGCTCGCCGTCAAGGTCGCGGCCGGCCAGGCCGTACGCCGCGGCGACGTCCTCCTCATACTCGAAGCCATGAAGATGGAGAACGAGATCACCGCCCCCGCCGACGGCACCGTTTCCGCCGTCCGCGTCCAGGCCGGCACCACCGTCAACACCGGCGACGCCATGGTCGACCTGGCCTAAGGGAGGCGGGTAGGGTCCTATGTGGAATAATATCCTGGAGTTCCTCCAGACGACCGGCTTCGCCGCCTTCAGTAGGAGCGAGATGATGATCGGAGGCTTCCTTCCCGGGGAGCTCCTCATGATCATCGTCGCCTGCGTCCT
>CALKWG010000385.1 GCA_938004315.1 uncultured Spirochaetaceae bacterium | reverse complement strand
AAGGAGGTATCCGCACGATGGATAACCTAGCGCAGATGTTCTCGAGCGTCGCTGGCGTCCTGTACGGGGGCCTAGGCGTCCTGGCCTTCGTAGCCCTGATAGGGCTCTTGAAAGCCACGATACGCGTGGCCTCGCCGGACCGCATCCTGGTGGTCACCGGGCGCAAGACCAAGCGCCACGGCCGCAGCTTCGGCTTCACCGTCGACCGGGGCCGGACCTACGTGATCCCGTACTTCCAGGCCGTCGGCACCCTGGACCTAGGGGTCTTCCCCATCAACGTGCGCGTCGAGGGCGTGAACAGCGCCAACGGCATCACGGTCGGCGCCGACGCCACCGCCTGCGTCTGCATCGACGACGACGACGAGGCCATGCTCTACAGCGCCGTCGAGCGCCTCATGGGCAAGGACCTCAAGCAGATCCACGACCAGGTCCAGCAGACCCTGGTGGGCAACTTCCGCGGCGCCCTCAACAAGGCCACGCCCCTGCAGGCCATAGGCATGGAGGACGTCGGCAACGACGACGGGAGCTCGGACATAGGCGAGCGCGCCCAGTTCCGCGCCGAGCTCCTGGAGGACATCAACTCCGACCTGCGATCCTTCGGCATGAAGGTGGTCTCCGTCTCGCTGCAGAAGATCTGGGACACCTCCAACTACATAGCCAACCTGGCGCAGAAGACCCTGGCCGAGAAGCGTAGGCAGGTGGAGATCGAGGAGTCGCGGCTGCGGGCCATCGCCGAGCAGGCGGAGAGCGACGCGCAGCGACGTATCGAGGTGGCCAGGAGCCGCGCCGACGAGGCGATCATCGCCGCCCGCGAGGAGCTCGAGGTATACCGCCGCGAGTCGGCCGGCCTCGTGGAGGAGGCCAAGCTGCGCGCCGACCAGGCCATAGCCGAGGCCCGCAACGCCGGCGAGGCCGCCGTGCAGGGCGAGCTCGTGGAGCTGCAGAAGCTGCGCAACCAGTCATCGGTAACCCTGGAGGCGGAGGCCCGCGAGGAGGCCGCGCGCATCGTCGCCGAGGGCGAGCGCGAGGCCGTCTCCATCCGCAAGAGCGCCCGCAACGCCATCCTGAAGACCAAGGCCGAGCTTTTGTCGCGCTACGGCGACGACGCCTCGAGCGTGCTCTTCCTGCAGCAGAAGCTGCC
>CALKWG010000384.1 GCA_938004315.1 uncultured Spirochaetaceae bacterium | reverse complement strand
ACGCGGCGTAGAAGATGGGTAGGAGGAAGGGGCTGGCGATATGCGCCTGCTCGGTACCTATGTCGCGCATCTGGCCGATGATGAGGAGGCCGGCGAAGGTGCCGAAGCAGAACATCACCCAGAGGCGCCTGAAAGCCTTAGTGGCCAGCGCCTCCTTCCAATCGAACTCCCATTGGCCGCCGGCCGTGGCGTCGGCCTTCTCGGGATAGGTTTCCTTAAGCCAGGCCAGGTGCTCCTGATTCGGATTCTTGATGAAGGCCGAAAGCCCCAAGATGATGGCGAAGAATCCGCCGCCTAAGAATATGAAGGTCCAGGAGAGGCCGTAGCGGCCCAGGAGATAGCTCGTGAGCGGGGCGATGTACACGGGGGCCAGGCCGAATCCGGAGACCACGATGCCGGTCACGAGCCCCTTCTGCTTCTTGGGGAACCACTTCTTGGCCGCCGGGGTGGGCGCGGAGTATCCGAGGCCCATGCCCGCGCCGAAGACGAGGCCGAAGAAGACGACCAAGCCGAGGAACTCGACGACGGGCAGGGGGATCTTGAGGACGAGGCCCGAGAGGAGGAAGCCCAGGCCGGAAAGCCCCGCGGCTACGACCATGACCGGCCGCGGGCCGACGCGGTCCTGCATCCTACCGCCGGGCACCATGGACAGGGCGAAGACGGCGCAGGCGACCATATAGGGCACCTGCGACCAGGTGGCGCTCCAACCCAGCTGAGACCTGAGCTCGGAGGCTATGACGCCCCAGGCGTAGAGCACGCCGAGGGCCAGGTTGATGCCCAAGCCCGCGAAGGCCACGCCCCAACCGGGGTTCATTCGGTTCTTAGCCATGGGCTTCCCTCCCGTATCGCGCGAGGCCGCGCTTAGTTGAGTTTCGCTCTCAGGAAAATAAATGGTTCATATTCTCATAGATCGTGAAGATGTCAAGCCGAAATTTCTTAGGCCTAGGGTAGGCATGGGCCGCTGTCGCATCGAAGGCGTCCGGGAAGGCCGATCCCGTCGGCATGCTTCCCTGCCGCCTAGGGATCGAGCGAAAATACTCGCCGCGGCCGAATCGGAGGCGCCCGTTGCGGCCGCCTACGGCCGCCCGGTCGCCCCGCCGCCTAGGGATCGAGCGGAAATACTCGCCGCGGCGGGTTTTCAAGTCCCGCCGGCCGCCGGCGGGAATAAGGCGGCGGGCGAACGGGCTCAGGCGCGACGGCGATCGGACAGGCTTAGGCCGGCGGGGGCGCGGGCCCGGACGGGACCGCGGCTCCTTTTAGGCCGGCGGGCCGCGGCGAGATTGCAGCGAGAGCCCGGCCAGGCGCAAGAGGAGATATAATTATAACTGGTTGGGAAGGTCGCCCTCTTCTATGGACGCCAAGAGCTCCTGGGTGAGCTCGGGGTAGGAGGCCAGGCGGTTGGCCTGGTTCTCCAGAGCCAGCTCGAAGAGGTTGCGGACCATGCGGCCGTTGCCGAAGTGGCGGTCGCGCGCGTCGTAGCGGGCCTTCAGGTAGACGCGGAGCTTGCCCTGGGCGCCGGCGGTGAGCTGCATGCCGGCGTCGGCGACGAAGCGCAGGAAGATGGTCTCGAGCTCGTCGGGCAGGAAGTCGTCGAAGAAGAAGCGGCGGCCGAAACGGCTGGCCAGGCCGGGATTGGAGTCTAAGAAGCGCTTCATCTCGTCGGGGTAGCCGGCCACGACCACGACGATGCGCTCGCGGTAGTCCTCCATGCGCTTTAAGAGCGTGTCCACGGCTTCGCGGCCGAAGTCGTTGGCCGAGCCTTCGGGGATGAGGGTATAGGCCTCGTCGATGAAGAGGACGCCGTCCAGGGCCTCGGAGACGGCCTGGTCCACCTTGCCGGCGGTCTGGCCCACGAAGCCGGCGACGAGGCCCGAGCGGTCGGTCTCCACCAGGTGGCCGGAGCGCAGGAAGCCCTGGGCGGCGAAGATGCGCCCGAGGAGCCTGGCCACGGTGGTCTTGCCGGTGCCGGGGCGGCCGGTAAAGACGCTGTGCAGGGCGATGGGCGGGATCTTCATGCCCAGGTCGGCGCGCTTCTTGTGCACCTTCATGAGGTTGGAGAGGGTGCGCACCTGCTCCTTGATGGCGCCCATGCCGGTGAGGGACTCCAGGGCCGCCAGGGCCTCTTTGAGCTCCTCTTCCTTATCTTTCTGGGCTTCCGCGGCGGCCTCCGCCTGCCGAGCCGCGGCGGACCCGCCGGCGTGGCCGGCGGCGCTCGGGCGGCTGCCGGGGGGCGCGTCCGTCCCGCCGCTCCGTCCCGCCGGGCCTGCGCCCGCCGGTCCGCCGGAGAGTCCCCGGCCGCCGGGGCCGCCGCCCATGCCGCCGGCCGGGCCGGAGGCGGGGCTCGGGTTTAAGATGCGCTTATTAAGGTCCTTAAGGAAGGCTTCGCCCTCGGGCGTGAGACCGCCGGCAGTTATAAATATATCAGCCCATTGGATAAGGGCTTCGGCGGCCTTGTGGAAGCGGGCGCCGCCGCGCTCCTCGTCGCGCTTCTTAAGGCGCCAGAGCCCGGCACCCCAGGAGGCGGTTCGGCGCGACCTTAGCTGGCGCTCCAGGTCGGCCTTCCAGGCCAACAGCTCGTCCTTGTCATTGCTCGTTAGGTAATCCACGCGGAAGTAGCGCTTCATGCCGTCGGGCCCCGGGCCGTCGGGCATGAAGGGTAGGAGACTTAGGGCGGCGAAGGCCGCGCGGTCGGGGTGCGAGAGGCCGACGCGGTCGTAGCAGGCGGCCGCCACGCCCCAGGCGTCGGCCAGGAGTATGTCCACGTCGGGCACCACGGCCTCCATGAGGCGGCGCGCGCCCGAGACCAAGGTGGAGCCTGGAAAGGAGCCCGAGGGGCCGAAGGAATCGCTATGCATGGCTCGATAGTAGCGCTTAGCGCGCGCCGTTGGCAAGCGGCGCGCGGCGTGACGCGGGTCGCCGGGGCTCGGCGGCCCGCTGACTCAGCCTTCCTTAACTATGCCGAGCTTCTTCATGCGGCTCTGCAGGGTCGTGGGCTTCATCCCCAGGAGGGCAGCCGCGCCGCCCGGGCCGTAGAGCCTACCGCCCGAGCGGGCGAAGGCCTCGCGGATGGCCGCTCGCTGCGCGTCCTCCAAGCTGACGAGCGGCGCCGCGCCATCGCCGATCTTGGCCGCCGTCGCGCCGACGGCGGCGGCCGGCGTATCGACCTTAGCGCGGCTTATCGCGGCGCCGCAGCCTTCGAAATGCGCCGCCCGCATGACGCCGCCGCGCGCCAAGATGGCGGCGCGCTCCACGGCGTTACGGAGCTGGCGGACGTTGCCCGGCCAGTCGCCGGCCTCGATCGCCAGGGCGGCGCCCTCGTCCATCGTAAGTTCTCCGAAGCCCGGCCGCCTCCGTATCTCGGCCATGAAGTGCTCGGCCAGGAGGAGGGCGTCGCCCGGGCGCTCGCGCAGCGGGGGCAGGCGGAGCGGGAAGACGCTTAAGCGGTAATAGAGGTCCTCGCGGAAGCGGCCGTAGCCGACGGCAGAGGCCAGGTCCACGTGGGTGGCCGCCACGACGCGGACGTCTACGCGCACGCCCTTTTCGCCGCCGACGCGCTCGAAGGCGCCCTCCTGCAGTACGCGGAGGAGCTTGGGCTGCAGCTCGAGCGGCAGGTCGCCTATCTCGTCTAAGAAGAGCGTGCCGCCGTCGGCCAGCTCGAAGCGCCCCTTCCTGATCCCCGCCGCGCCGGTGAACGAGCCTTTCTCGTGCCCGAAGAGCTCGCTCTCCGCCAGGCTCGGCGCTAAGGCGGAGCAGTTCAGCGCTATGAAGGGCCCGCGGGCGCGCGCCGACAGCCGGTGCGCCGCCCGGGCGGCCAGCTCCTTGCCGCTGCCGGTCTCGCCTAAGATGAGCACGGGGAGCTCGGCGGCGGCCGCCAGGCGCAACGCCTCCACCGCCTCGAGCCAAGCCGGCGCCGCGCCTATGAGCCCGGCCACCGGCTCGTAGCCGGGGGAGAGGAGGGCGTTCCGCTCGCGCACCAAGGCGGCGTTCTCGTCGGCCAGGACCACGGCGCGGTCGCTCTGCGCCAGGCTTAAAGATATAAGCTTTGAGATCACGGCGACGAAGCGCACGAGCCCCGGCGTGAAGCGGCCGCACTCGCGGTGGTCCAGGGTCAGGAGTCCTAAGCGCCTGTCGCCCAGGCTCAAGGGCGCCACGAGGCAGGAGTGGCCGTGGGGCAGCTCCACGACGCCGTCGTAGCTGTCGACGTGCTCCTCGGATTCGGAGAAGAGCTTGGGCTCGCCCCGCTCCAGGATGCGCGCCAGGTCGCGCCGTTCGTGCAGGTCGATGATGTAGCGGCTCAGCCGCTCGTTCGCCAGGGGGCCGGCGGCCTTGCGCACGCGCAGGGTATCGCCTTCGTCCAAGCCCAGTACCACGGCCAACTCGTACTCTATAAGCTCGGAGAGCGCGTTCAAGACCAGCTCGAGCGTGCTATCGGCATCGAGCTTCGGTACCGAAATAGCGTCATGCACCGTCATATCGGTATAGTAACGCCGACCTGGCCAGTACGACAAGTAAAAAAGTGCCCAAACGGTAGCCTTAGAGCGCCTAACGCGCCGCTTAGGTCGCAGTCCGCCCCTTCTAGGGCTTGGCACGCTTCCTGCTATATTTATAGCGAAGCTTGTTAAACGCTCACCGTCTTTAGGAGGACGCAATGGACCATCAGGACAGTTCTGAAATCTTCGTCATGCCCCGCATCGGCGACAAGGCCCCGGCTTTCAAGGCCGTCACCACCCAGGGCGAGATCGATTTCCCCGCGCAGTACGAGGGCAGCTGGGTTATACTCTTCAGCCACCCGGCGGACTTCACCCCCGTCTGCACCTCGGAGTTCATGACCTTCGCCAGCATGGAAGCCGAGTTCTTAAAATATAACACCAAGCTCGTAGGCCTCTCGGTGGACGGCCTCTACAGCCACATCGCGTGGCTGCGCACCATCAAGGAGAAGATCGAGTACAAGGGCATGAAGGACGTCGAGGTGAAGTTCCCCCTCATCGAGGACATCACCATGGAGGTCGCCAAGAAGTACGGCATGATACAGAGCGGCGAGTCCAGCACCAAGGCGGTGCGCGCCGTCTTCGTGATCGACCCCAAGGGCGTCATCCGTACGATCATCTATTATCCCCTGTCGCTCGGGCGCAACTTCGACGAGCTCCTCCGCGTCATCCAGGCTTTACAAGCCGCCGACGCCTTTAGCGTGGCCACCCCGGCCGACTGGCGCCCCGGCGACGACGTGATCGTCCCGCCCGCCGGCTCCTGCGGCGTGGCCAAGGACCGCATGGACGGCAAGGAGTCAGGCGTCACCTGCCACGACTGGTTCTTCTGCACCAAGAAGATCGCCAAGGACGAGGTGCTCGCGCGCATCAAGGCTAAGTAAATATAATAATGTCCGGGAGAGAAGGGCGGGCTCGCCGCCCTCCCTTCCCTCCCGGGCCCTTCCATCCCTCCGGCCCGGGCCCGTCGCGCCTGAAGACGCGCCTTTCATGCGCGCCTTTAAGCGATCTTGCGGTCGACGGCGAAGGGGCGTAGACTAGGGCCTAGCGCTAGGGGGCCGCCGTCGGCGGCCACGCGCGGGTCCGCGGAAAAGATACGGAGGACGACGATGGCAGAAAGTAAGAAGCTAACGACGCGTAACGGCGCGCCGGTAGACGGGAACCAGAACTCGATGACCGCCGGGCCGCGCGGCCCCATGCTCCTGCAGGACGTCTGGTTCCTGGAGAAGCTCGCGCATTTCGACCGCGAGGTCATACCCGAGCGCCGCATGCACGCCAAGGGCTCGGGGGCCTTCGGGACCTTCACCGTCACCCATGACATTAGCAAGTACACCAAGGCCAAGATCTTCTCCGCCGTGGGCAAGAAGACCGAGCTCTTCGTGCGCTTCTCCACCGTGGCCGGGGAGCGCGGTGCCGCCGACGCCGAGCGCGACATACGCGGCTTCGCGGTCAAGTTCTACACCGAGG
>CALKWG010000383.1 GCA_938004315.1 uncultured Spirochaetaceae bacterium | reverse complement strand
CGGCGACCACCGAGATCTACACTCTTTCCCTACACGACGCTCTTCCGACCTGATGTCGTGCACGCCGAACCCGACGCCCACGGCCAAGCCGATCAGGATGGGCCATGAGTCGGGCCTGCGGCGGCGCACCGCCTTTATGACGATGACCAGGCCGATGATGATGACCGAGAAAACCGGTAGGAGACTCAGGTTGAAGATGGCGTTGATGGCGCTGTCGTCCCGCATGTTCAAGATGAACAAGGCGGAGAAGATCGTTATGTCGAGGGCGACCGCGATCTTCGCGGCCTTATAGCCCCTCGCGTCGAAGAATTTTACGAGGAAAAGGAGCAGGAAGCCCAGGCTGGCCGACAGGCTGATGCGCCCGAGCGCCCGCTGGGCCAGGCCCTCCATGAACAGCCGCTCCGAGCCCATGTCGAAGAAATAGACGGCGATGAAGATGAGGGAGAGGGCGAAGTAGAGGCTGGCCTTATCGTCCGGCCTGAGCGCGAACTGCGAGATGAAGTAGCTGCCTAAGAAGAGGCAGATGAAGGCCAGGATCACGTAGACCCTCATATTGAAGAGGTTCTGCACGTGGTTGACGAACTCGGCGTGCCCGGCGTCGCCGAGGGCGAAGCCGGGTAGGAAGGACTGCGATCCGTTGTAATAGCAGCGCATGGCGATGACGAGCCGGCCGTCCTCGGCCAGGGGCGCGGGGATAAGGAGGGCCGTATTCTGCTGGGCCCGGGCGAAGTAATCCGGCGGCAGGCGACCTCGGCCGCCTATGAAGACGCCGTCGACGTAGACTTCCATGGCGCAGGCCGCCTTGCCCGTCTCGAACCATAGGCTCGCGCCGCGCAGCTCGGACGGGACGTCTACGACGGCCCGCAGCCAGAAATATTGGCCGGCGCCGTCGAGGCTCACCGTCCAAGGGAGGCTCGCGGGCGCCCAGCCTGAGTCGTCGAATCCCAAGCCCGCCCTGGCGGGGTCGTCGCCCGGGGCCAAGCGCCAGCCTTCGTCGACGCGGACGGCCGTCCGAGCGGCTTGGCCGGAAACGGCGCCAAGGCACAGAAAGAGGGCGAGGGCGGCGATCAATCCGGCGCGTGCGTTCATCGTGGCTCCCGTGCTTCATATATGCTCGAGGGCCACTATACGGCATCGCCGGACGGGCGGCAAGTTACGGCCTCGGCCGGGAGCCGGGGCCGGCGCTCGGATTAATCCTCGGCGAAGATGTGCACGTACTCGTGCAGGAGCTCCTCCGCCTCCTTCTTGCAGCCGCCGCAGACCGTGCCGATCTTGGTGCGCTCCTGCAGGCCTTCCCAGTCGCGGGCGCCCTGCTTGACGGCGTCCTCTATGTCGCGGTCGCTGATATTGAGGCAGGTGCAGATGATCTTGACGCCCTCGTTGCGGAAGGCGCCCTCGCGGCCGGTCTTGGCAAGGTGGTCGTCGATGGCGGCGCGCAGGGCCTTGTCGCCCAGCACCGAGCAATGGATCTTGTTGTCGGGAAGGCCCCCTAGGCGCTTCACGATGTCCTCGGGCTTGATGTTATAGGCCTCGCGTATGCCCATGCCCTTGATCACCTCGGACAGCATGCTGGTGCTGGCGATGGCGCTCGCGCAGCCGTAGGTCTTCCAGCGTACGTCCTCGATCACGTCGTCCTTGACCTTGAGCATGAACAGCATCTGGTCGCCGCACTTGACGTTGCCGGTCATGCCCTGGGCGTCGGCCTTGAAGCCCTCATCGGGCTCGTAGACGTTCTTGGGGTTCATGAAGTGGTCTTTGACCACATCCGAATATAGCCAATTAAAGGCGTCGCTCATGCCTTCCTCCGTTCTATTAGGGCCGGGGGCCCGCTTAGGCGCCGCCCCGGCGTATGCTCTGGTCCTAGTTTACGCTTCCACGGTGCTCATAGCGCGTAGGCGCTTGATGACGCCCGGCAGGATCGAGAGGACGTAGTCGACGTCATCCTCCGTGCTCAGGCGCCCTAGGCTGAAACGTATGGAGCCGTGCGCCAGTTCCGGGCCGACGCCCGTGGCCAGGAGCACGTGGCTGGGCTCCAGGCTCCCCGAGGCGCAGGCGGAGCCGGTGGAGACCTCGATGCCCGCCAGGTCCAGGTAGAGGAGTATGGCCTCGCCCTCGGCGCCGGGGAAGGATACGTTCAGGGTGTTCGGCAGCACCTGCACCGGGTGGCCGTTCACCTTAACCTTGGGTATGGCGGCGACGATGCCGTCGCGCAGCCTATTACGCAGGGCGCCCACGCGCGCGGCGTACTCGGCCAGCTCGGCCTTGGCCAGGCGGGCGGCCTCGCCGAAGCCGAGGATGCCCACGTTGTTATAGGTGCCGGCTCGATGGCCGTGCTCCTGGTGGCCGCCGCGTATGAGCGGCTCAATGGGCGCCCCCTTGCGGATATACAGGGCGCCCACCCCCTTGGGGCCGTAGATCTTATGGCAGGAGAGCGTGAGGTAGTCGGCCTTCCATTCATCGACGCCGACGGGGATCTTGCCGGCGGCCTGGGTGGCGTCGCTGTGGAAGAGGGCGCCGGCGGCCTTGGCCAGGCGCCCGATCTCGGCCAGGTCCTGTATGGTGCCTATCTCATTGTTGGCCGCCATGATCGACACGAGGAGCGTTTCGGGGCCGAGGGCTGCCTTAAACTCGTCCATGTCTATCTTGCCGTGCTGGTCGACCTTGAGGAAGGTGACGGGGAAGCCTTCGTCCTTGAGCCAGAGCGCGGCGTTGAGCACGCAGGGGTGCTCGATAGACGTGGTTATGATGGCGCGGCGCGGCCCCTTGCGCCCTAGATGAAAGGCGGTGGCGAAAACCGTGTTGTTCGACTCCGAGCCGCCGCTGGTGAACACGACCCGCTCGGGATCTGCGCCCGCCCCGATGAGCTCGGCGACGGCGCGGCGGGCTTCCTCCACCCGGGCGCGCGCGGCCCGGCCGTCCTGATGCATGCTGGAGGCGTTGGCGTAGAGCTCCAGGTCGCGCACCATGGCGTCCTTAACCGCGGGATGCAGGGGCGTCGTCGCGTTATAATCCATATACACTTTGCGAGTTTCCATACTATGCCTCCGTTACGTCCCGCAGGGTCTTGTCCTTGAGATACAGATCGATGGCGTCCTTGAGGCCCAGCCAGAATTTCCTCGGTAGGCAGCCGCCGCCCTGGGCGCAGACCGACGCGCCTTCCACGCAGCTGACCGGCTTCACGCTGCCGTCCATGGCCTCGACGATGGACAGCATGCTGAGCTCGCCGGGGTCGGCGCGCAGGCTGTAGCCGCCGTTCTTGCCGCGCTCGCTCTCCACGAGGCCGCAGAGCTTAAGGCGGGTCATGATGCCTTCGAGGTATTTAACGGGGATGCCTTCCGCCGCGGCTATCTCGGCCGCGGTAGCGCTCCGGTCCGGCAGGCGCGCTAGGTGGACCATGGCGCGTATCGCGTATTGGGTGCGCGCCGGGACGGAAAACATGGCATCTCCTATATTCCTATCGGGTTACTAGGAATATATAGGAGGCGCGGCCCCCTCGTCAAGCGAGGCTAGGCGACCCGCCGCGGGCGTCCGGCGTCCGGCGACCAAGTCGCTGAAGTCGGCGAGCCGGCTACGCCGCCCGGCGGCCCTTCAGCGCCGACCCGACTATGACCGCGGCCGCGGTCAGGAGGTAGGGCATGGCAGAGAGGAGCTCCGCGGGCACGCTGAACGCGGCCTGCCCGGCGAGAGCCAGGGATAGGAGCGCGGCGAAGAAGAGGCAGGCGGCTACGGTGCCCCCGAGGCGTTTGCCCCCCAGGTACACGGCCACGAGGGCTATCCAACCCCGCCCGGCCGAGAGGCCGGGCACCCAGGCGCCGAGCGAGCCCGCCAGGGCGATGCCCGCCGCGCCCGCCGCCATTCCGGATAGGGCGTAGGCGCGGGAGCGGATAGCCTGCGGCGATAGCCCGCCTAAGTCCAAGGCTTCGGGATTCATGCCGGCGGCCCGCGCCCTAAGGCCGAAGGGCGTAAACCCCAGGCAGAGGACGGCGAAACCGGCCGCGCCCGCGGCGACGTAAAAGCCGGCATGATGGCCGAAGAGGAACGGCCCTACGAGAGGCAAGCCGGTCAGGGCCTCGGCGACGCGCGGCAAGGCTAAG
>CALKWG010000382.1 GCA_938004315.1 uncultured Spirochaetaceae bacterium | reverse complement strand
TCGTATTCGGTGACTGGAGTTCAGACGTGTGCTCTTCCGATCTCCGGCCGCCTTCTTCACGCCGTACGCGAAGGAAGGATTACGGTTAAGTAATAATCATAGTGTCGGCGCTGCAAGCTGCGTTATGCGCTTCCTACCGAACGATACAAGAGTTTCGTCCGGCCGCCTTCGTCCGCGGCGGTCTCTCCCGCCGGCGCGAAGCCGCATTTGCGTAATACTCGTATCGAGGGGGCGTTATCCTCGTCGACCTCGGCCCAGAGCTCGCCGGCTAGGCCATCCTCGCGGAGCCTGGCCATGAGGGCCGCGGCCGCTCGGCCGGCTAGGCCCCTCCCCTGAGCTTCGGGGAGCACGCAGTAGGCTAGCTCCCGCTTAGCCTCGTCGGAGGGTAGCGGGCCGACGCAAACCCAGCCGGCCAGCTCGTCGCCGCGAGCTATCGCGTAGGTCAGTCGTATATAGTCGCGTTTTCCGTAATTCGATCGTAGCCACGCCGTGACCTCGCGCATCTCTTCGATCGATTCGAAGCGGTCCGGGAGGTAGCGCATCGTCTCAGGCCGATTCATAAGGTCGAAGAGCGCCTCCGCGTCGGCGTTGCGCAGCTCGCGCACGCGATATCCATCGTGTATGTCGATATTCATGTGTTTCCTCCGCTCGCGCATCCTAGGCCTAGCCTCGCCGGCGCGCAATGGTACTAGTTCCGTAGACGCGATTCGTCTACTCGTCGCCCGCGTCCGATCCCGCGCCCGCGTCCGCTCGCCGCGCGGCGAAACGCCCGGCGGCCGGCAGGATACGCTCCCTGATGACGCGTAGGCAGGCCTCGGGCTCTTCGAAGATGGGGCTGTGGGCGGAGTTCGGGAAGGAGAAGAAGGCCTTGTCCGGGGCTTCTATCGCGTCGAAGTAGGCCTTGGCCAGGGGATAGGAGACGGTGTAATCGAGCTCCCCGTGCATGAAGTAGACCGGCACGTCGAAGCGCGCGCTCTCCTTCGCGAGGTCGACCTCCGTCATCTCGCGCCAGAGGGCGCTGACCCCCGAGGCGGCCTTGGCGCGCCAGAGCTTGAGCTTCTCGCCTAGGGTGAACTCCGTAAAGAGGAGCGAAGGGATGAAGACGCCCGTCACGATATCGCGCATCCCGCGCATGGTGCCGACGCCTAGGTCGTGCATCGCGTAGTCGCGATAGCGCAGGTACGAGGCCGGCAGGGGCCCCGACTCGGCGACCGGCTCGGCGGCCAGTACTTCGTAGACGCGGCGCCGGTCGGACCTATCCCGATACCGATCCATTATGTAATCGTACGATAGCTTTTCAGAAAGACGTTGATCGCTCATCTGCGCTACGCCGATATAGGCCTCGAAGGCTTCGGGATAGGCCTCTATGAGCTTGACGCCGAGGTAGGTTCCGCCCGAATGCCCCATGAGGTAGACGCGCTCCTTGCCGAAGCGCCCGCGGAGGTAGTCGGCGAAAGAGGCGGCGTCGGCCAGCCAATCGTCGATCGAGGCCTCCCCGCCGTCCCGCGCCGGGTCGTAGGATCGTCCCGCGCCGCGCAGGTCGAGCCAGGCCACGACGAAGAGGCTATCAAGGCCGGTAGGATGGCGCTCGGTTAAGAAATAATCAGGCATGCCCCCGTGCAGGTAGATGAGCACGGGAGCGTCGGGATCCGCGGCCTTGATAACATAAGCGAGCTCGGCGCCGCGTATGGTTACGGAGCCCTTCTCGGATATGGCCCCGGGAAGGGGGCGCCCGTCGGCGCCGACGACCGGCGAGGGCTTGCCCGGGCTCCTTATCAAAACGACCGCGACGGCCGCGAGCCCCAGGGCGAGCGCTACGGAGGCGATCGCGGCGATGATCTTGGCGGCGAAAGCGGCTATGGCGTTCAGTTCCATTTTCGATGCGACGCGTACGAGGAGGCGACGACCGGGGCCGTCGCGGCCAGGGCGACGGCGGCGCAGGCTAAGAAGACGTATTCTACGCCGGCGGCTTGGGCGAGGGCGCCTAAGACGATCGGCGCCACGGCGGCCGATACGCCGCCGAGCAATGATACGAAGGCGAAGGCTTCGGTATAGAGCCCTCGGTCGGGCACGGCCTTGGCTACCAGCGCGTTCAACACCGGGACCGTACCCTTCGTAACCGCGCCCAGCGCGACCGCCAGGCCGGCGAGCGCATACGTATTCTTCGCGGCGCCGAGGGCGACGAGAAGGGCGGCCATGACCGCCTCCGACGCGACGAAAACCCCGGTTGCATTCGCCCGATCGGCTACCTTGCCGATGGCTACCTTGCCGAGCATGTTGCCTACGAAGAAAGCGCCGGTTAACGATCCTACGAGCGCCGGGCTCGCGCCCCGGGCGATGAACAAGAAGGGTATGAAGACGAAGATCGACGAGCTGGCTAATCCGTCTATGAGGCAGCCGAGCGCGGCGAGGGCGAAGGGCGGGTATGAAAGCAGCCGCCGCGAGCCGACGCGGCGTTCGGTCGTCGCCTTGGCCCGAGTCCCGACCGCGGCGGCGCAGGCCGGTGGCCGACTAAGGGCGGTCGCGAGGCAGGCGACGGACAGGGCCGCCAAGGCGACGGCGCCGAAGCCTATCGCCGAGGCCCGCCAGCCGAACGCCGCGACCGCGAAGGTCAAGGCGGCGGCCAGGCCGACGCGGCCTAGATCGCCTAAGGCCGTAAAGGCGCCCATGCGCCCGCCTAGGCCTGCGTCGTCGCCGGCTCCCGCGACGAGCGCGAAGCCTATCGGATGGAAGAGGCCGAATCCGAGGCTGGCTCCGGCGAAGGCTGCGAAGGCGCTTATGGGCCCTCTGGCTAGGCCGAAGGCCGCGAAGGAGGCCGAGTATACGGCGGCCGAGCCGACCAGCGCGCGGAAGCCGCCGAGCGCGCCGGCGACGCCCGCGGCGGGCAAGGCCAAGGCGGCTCCGGCCGCGCCGAGCGCGCCGGTCATTATCCCCGCCTCGCGGAAACTTAGGCCGAGCTCGGCGCTCGCGAAAGGAAGGAGCAGCGGAAGGGCCGCTAAATAGCCGTCGTTCATGGCGTGCATGAGGCTTACTGTTCGCAGCTCTTTTTGCGGCCTCTCCGACGGCCTATAAGTTTTGAACATCCTCGCCTCCCGGAGCGCAGGGTATAGGACGCTGTCGGGGAGGGCAATACGACTTCATTCGTATCTACGGGTTTTTGCATGCCTCCTTAGGCGGACGGCTTGGGCCGGGCTAATAGTACCGCGAGCAGGGCTATCGCCGCGTAGGCCGCCGATAGGGCGACGAGGAAGACGCCGCCGCTTGAGAAGAAGCGCAGGGACAGGTTGAAGCAGAAGTGCGTCCATACGGCGATGAGAAGGTTGTTCCGCAGGCGCATGAAGGACGCCATGATGAGCGTGAGCGCGCTCAAGACGACGACGTTCGCGACGACGTAGGCTAATAGCTCGCCGCCCGACAGGCCCGAGGCCAGGAACCACAGCGGCGCGTGCCAGAAGGCCCAGACGAGGCCGAGGATCAGGTTGCCCTTGATGAAACCGAAACGGCCCTCGAGCTCCGGCTTCAGGTAGCCCCGCCACCCGGACTCCTCGCCGCCGGGGCCTTGGAAGACGGTAAGCGCGGCGACGCCGAGGAGCGACGGCGGCACGGCCGCGCCGGAGAGGAAGGCCGTGCCCTCGGCTAGCGAGGCGACGAAGTTCGCGATGAGCGAGGCCGCCGCGACTATGGCGGCGATGAGGACGGGGATAGCCGGCCCGATTTTCGGCGTGAACGCTTCGCGGTAGAAATCTACGACGTTCCGTCCGTGGCGCAGCCTCTTATAGAGGATGAGCAAGGCTATAGTCGGCGTCCAGCTGCCGATGACGCTGACGGCGTTCATGACGGCTGGCGGCGCGCCTAGTAGCGCTGCCGCCGCGCCGCCGAGTACGAGTATGACGGCCCAGAATAGGGCGTACGACCACGCTACGTAGGTCTTGATACCGAGCGGCTTACCGTGAACCATCTCATTTCCCTTTCTACGAATCCGCCTATCCTTGGCCGGCTGCTTAAGCGATTAGATACCCAGCTCACGCATGCGGGCCGTGACGGCGGCGACGCGGGGCTCGAGCTCGTCGCGTACGAAGGGGCCTAGGCTCTCCTCGGCCGCGATGGCGCCGTCCCGCATGAAGACGACGCGGCCGGCGCGGGCCGCCACGCGGGCGTCATGGGTAACGAGCGCGATCGCGGTCCCGCCCGCGTGCACGGCCTCGAGCATACCCAGGACCTCGGCCGCCGCCGCGCTATTGAGCGCGCCCGTCGGCTCGTCCCCGAAGACGACGACGGGGTCGTTCATCAGGGCGCGGCATATGCCGGCGCGCTGCAGCTGGCCGCCCGAAACCTTCGCGATGTCCCTGCCCGCCAAGTCCGCGATGCCGGCCTTCTCCATGAGCGCGAGCGCCTTGGCCGATAGCTCGGCGGCCTCGCTGCGGCGGTCGCGCAGGGCCGCGAGGATGACGTTGTCGAGGACGTTCAGGTGTTTGAGCATGGACGGCTGCTGGAAGACGAAGCCCATGCGCGTCCTACGGAGATCGGCCAGCTCCCGTTCGCCGAGCTTCGAGAGCTCGCGCCCCTCGAACGCCACCCGCCCGCCGTCCGGCCTGTCCATGCCGCTCAGGGCGAAGAGCAGGGTGGTCTTGCCCGAGCCCGAGGGGCCCATGACCGCGACGAACTCGCCTGCGCCCAGCTCGAACGAGACGCCGTCCAGGACGCGCCTTTTACCGGCGTCGCTGCCGTAGGTTTTTACGAGGCCTTCGGCCTTGATGATATTCCGCATCGCTTACTCCTTCAGTAGTTCCAGGTACGGGGTTTCTACGCCGCCGGCGACGGACGCGCGTAAGGACGGATCGCGGCCGCCGAACAGGGCGGCGGCGAAGGACGCCGCGGCTATGCCGAGCGGCATGCCGAGATAGGCGATCGCCGAGCCTCCTTGGAATCGGAAGGCGGCGGCCCCGAAGGTTCTGATGGCGGCCCCGGCGATCGCCTCCCCCAGGATCTCCGCCGCCGCGACGCCCAGGATCACGCCGCCGAGTAGGGCGAGCGCCGCGCGCAGGGCGTATTGAATCGAGAGGTCGGAGGCCGTGAAGCCGATAGCCCATCGGATCGCGTCCTCGCGCCTGTCCTTGGCCCGTATCATCCTCATAAAGAGGTAGGAGATGAGCGCCGCTACGAGGAGGGCGAGGGCGGCGGAGGCGTAGGCCGCCGTCCGCACGGAGGCGATGGTCGCGCTGAAGGTCTGGCGGACGAACTCCGCTATGTCCGAGGCCTTGGCCCAGGGGTAGGCCGCGGCGTAGCGGGCGGCGGCGGCCTCGGCGCCGGCGGGCTCGACGAGCTCGGCATAGGCGACGGCCCACATGGCCTCGGCCAGGGGCGCGTCGAAGGCGGCCTTGGCCGTCTTCCCGCCGTTCGTGAGGTCGCCGTAGACGCCGCTGACCGTAAGCCCGCGGGGGCCGGATCCGTCGTCGACGATCAGGACCTCGCCGACCGCCTTGCCCAGCTCGGCCGCGTTCATGGCCGAGAGGGCTATCTGGTCGGCGCCGGTCGGCGGGCCGCCGGCGGCGTAGAGCACGGGGAAGGCGGCGTGGTCGCCGAGCTCCGTCTTGAGCCTGACGCGGGCCCCCGATTGATCGACGGTCCAGAGCGCCTTGGCGACGAGGACCGCCGAGGAGCCGACCGAAGGGTCCGCGGCGAGGGCGGCCGCGATCGTCGCGGCCTTGCCCGGTATATCGTCGGCCTGTTGGACGTCCAGGCGGAGGTCGCACTCCCCCACGCCCATGTAGGCGGAGAAGCCCGGCGACGATATGGTGGCGTAGAGCCTGGCGGGGACGACGGCTATGAAGCCGGCGGCCGCGATCACGGCGATCATGACGGCGTAGAGCTTGAAGTCGGCCAGGAAGCCTTTGACGGCCAGGAGCACGTTCGCCCCCAAAAGCCGCGAGCGCGATAGGCGAGGCAGGCCGAGCCCGCGCGCCGCGCGCCCGGCCGGCGCGCCGAAACGCAGGGCGTCGGCCGGCGAGAGGCGCTTGAAGCGGCCGAGCGCGGCGTTCACGTAGGCTATCACCGCCGCGCCCACGGCGGCCGCGCCTAGGGCGGCGAAGGCCGGGCCTAGGCGCGCCCCGGCGCCCTCGCCCATGGCCTGCCTAAGCCCCGACAGCAGGGGGGCGCGCAGGGCGGCGGCCGCGGCCCAACCGACCGCGGCGCCCAGCGCGGCCATGAAGGCGTATTTGGCCAGGTATATTTTTTTAATATCAGAGACGCGTAGGCCTATGGCTTTCATGACGCCGATCTCGCGGTAGTCCTCCTCGATCTTAGCCAGGAGCGTAAAGCGGACGCAGAGGAGGGCGACGCCTACGGCGACCGCGCCGGCCAGCATGAGGAGCGCCGCGGTGAAGCCGTCCGACACGGCGTTGATCATGCGGAACAGCGGCGCGCTCAGGGTGGGGCCGTTGGCCGGGAGCCCCGCCTCCGCGTAGGCGGCCTCGAAAGCCGGCAGGGCGGCCGGGTCCTTGAGCCTGAAGGAGATAAGGTACTCGACCGCGCCAACCTCGCGCAGGGCCTCGAAGTCCTCCTCGCTCACCAGGAAGCGCTTGGACGAGGCCTGGGGCGAGTTCATTTGGGAGTCGCGTACGAAGCCGGCGACCTTGAAGCGGCGGCCGGCGACGGTCGCCTCGTCGCCGAGCGCGGCGGCGCCGCTCCGGAGGTAGGCGAGCGGCGCGTAGAGCTCGCCGGGCGCTGGCCGCAGGGGCTCGCCGTCTAGGCCCAAGAGGAGGTCGAAGCCCGCCCGCTGGGTCCATAGGCCGTTGTCCTGGACGCTACCGGCCAGGCTTTCACCGCCGATGACGAAACGCGCCCCGTTGATATTAAGGAATTCGCCGGCGAAATAATCCTCGACGAGCGGATTCTCGCGGGCGAAGCGCTCGAGCGGCCCGCGATCTAGGGGGCCGGCGTGCATCTGCATGAAGTGCGGCGTGCGGGCCGCCTCCATGAGCGCGTCGACCGCCCCGAAGAGCTGGGCGGCCAAGGACGCGCCTGACGCCGCCATGGCCGCCGCGGCGACGATGAAGAGCAGGGTGGCTAGGGTGACGCCCTTACTCTTCATGACATCGTCCTTAACGATACGGTAATACATTATTTACCTTCCTTTCGGGTCGTTTTCGACTGAGTCGATATCGCCGCCGAGGCCTCCGCGCAGCATGGGCTCGAAGCGGGCCATGCTACCCGGGGCGGCGCCGAATATAAGTTCTAGGTTATGAAGGAACGCGCAGGGCCGTTCGTCCCGGGCCTCGGGGCTTCGGCCGAATAGCTCCTCGTCGAAGGCGGCGCTCCCGTAGAGCAGCGCCATCTCGACGCTCCCCCGGGGATAGGGCGTATGGAAGACCCCTTGGGCGACGCCTTCCTCGACGATGGCGAGCACGATAGGGACGAGGCCGCCGAGGAACGCACGCCGCATCTTGTCATGGAGGAGGGCGTTCTGGGGCCTGTGTAGCTGCTCCTCGAGCCAAGCCGGGTCTTCGATCGCCGGCTTAGCCGCGCCGATGGCCATGAAGACGCGGTCGATGACCGGTACGCTACGGTCCCCGGCTATGCTCGCCGCCGCGGCGAGGCCTTTCGCGCAGCTTCGCTCCACGACGGCGTCCATGATCTCTTCTTTCGACTTGAAGTGGTAATAGAGCGTTCCGCGCGCGATGCCGACGGCGTCCAATATGTCGTTCGTGCTCGTCGCGTCGAAACCTTTCGCCTCGAAGAGGCGCTCGGCGGCGTCTAGGATCTCTTCTCGGCGCTCCTGCGGGGGCTTGATGGTCCTCATGCCTTCAGTATAGGCTATAGACCGACAGTCGGTCTATAGCCTGACTACCTAGTCTCGCTGAGCCAGGCGTCCATAATCTTGACGCTGACACTTTGAATGTGGCACCATTGATAATTACCAGTGGTAATTAAGAAGTGAGAAGGGTTACGAACCGGGATAAGCTCGCTTTGAATGCATACACGTATAGCTCTCCGGAGGCGCTGCGCCTATCGTGGGCCGCCTAGTCGGAGGAGCGAAGGATTGGATGGTTTGGATACGAAGACAGCACAGGTCGGCTTGTTTAACGAGCGGCCGTCGCCGCTGACCGGCGACCTTACTATGCGCGGCGAGGCCCTCGATATAGCCGACGCCCTGCAAGTAGCCATGTCGGCCTTGAGGCTGGCGCCGAGCTCGGAAGAGCCCGAGCGCGGGGCCGTGCTCGATCAGGTGGAGTCCCGCCTTTTCGTCGTCGCCAGGGTGGCGGAAGCCTGTAACTTGAGCATTCCGGCCAGCCGGGCCGACCCGCGCGGCGTGCTATTGCCCTTGGTACGGCGCTTCGCCCAAGCGGCCGGCCGCGAGGGGCTTTCCGTAAAGCCTAGCGTGGAGATCCAAGCTGGCCTGGCCATGGCGCCGCGATCGCTCCTCTCGCTGGGCATGCTCGTATATGAGCTCTTAGACGGCTTCGCCTCTATGCCGGCCATGCAAGCCCGCTGCACGGGGCTCGCGCTCAGCCTGGGTCCCGGCGAGCGAGGCGCTCGCCTCGAGCTGCGCTTCGAAGAGGACGCCTCCTCCTCCGGCCGTGGGCCGGAGCTTTTCGTCGCCTTGAACTACCTGGCCACCGATCTCATAGCCGCCTTGGCCGACCAATTAGGCGCGACCTTGGTGATCGGACGGGAAGGGCCCCATGCCGGCGGCACCTCGGAGATCCTACGCATAGACGGGATCCGTTGCGCCTAGGCCCTAAGCTTGTTGATCAGCTCGACGCGGCTGCGCGCGCCGGCCTTCTGGTAGAGGTTGTAGATGTGGGTGCGCACCGTAGCCGGGGATATGCCCAGCTCGGCGGCTATCTCCTTGTTCGCCAGGCCCCGGGCTATGAGCACCGCCATCTCGGTCTCGCGCCCGGAGAGGCCTAAGGCCGCTATGCGTTCGGCTGGCACGGCGTCCAGCGCCGGGATCCCGGCCTCGTCGGGTTTGAAGAGCCGTATGGCGGCGCCCATGGATACGAGGTTCCAGGCTAGGAAGAAGAGGTGGTCCGTGGAGAGCCCCGGGAGCCAGCTTAAGCCCGACGATTCGACGAGGTACTCGAGTATCCCTAAGGGGGCGAAGCCTAAGGCGCAGAGCCCGTAGGCTTTCAGGAGCGAGCGCATGATGGGCGGCTCGCCCGCGGGCGCCGGCCCCCGGGCCGCGACGCCGAAGGCCGCGATGGCCAGCCCCGAGAGGACGTAGCCGGTCAGGCTCCATGCCCCGCCGCGCAGGGCGAGCGCCCACGGCGCCCCGCCGGACGCCGCCGCGGCGACCGCCATGTTCAAGAAGCTCTTCATCACGACGGCGAGGGCCAAGCCCTGACCTACACGCGGCGCTAATCGAGGCCGGGTACGCTTAGAATCGGCGCCGTCGCCCATATCCGCGAGCCGACCGAGTATGACGAAGGCGCAGACGTAGACCGCGGCGTTCACCGTCGCGGCGGCCAAGCCGATGCCCAGCGCTATGGCCGGCGCGAGGCCCTCCGGACGCGAATGCAGGTATAGGTACATAACCACGAGCCCCATGCCCAGCATGTAGATGGACTGGAACCAGAGGAGCGGCTTCAGGACCGCGCTCCGCACCCTGAGGCCCAGCACGAACATCGCGGCCCAGCCCATGAAACCCGTCGCGAAAAAAAGGATGTAAAACCCTAAGAGCAGGTCTCGCATGGGGGCAAGCTCCTCACGGCGTCGATATATCTCATCCTAACCCGCTGGGCAAAGACGGTCTAGGCCGACCGCCGGCGGCGATAAGCGCGAGAGGTTCGCCGTCGGGCCCGCCGTCGGATTCCCTCAGCTTGAAGAACGATATGGCGGCGCGCAGCCTGGCCGCCGTGCCCGCCAACTCTTCCGCCGTGGCGGCGACCGCGGCGCTACGGTCGGCCAGCTCCTCGCTCGTGGCGTTGAATTCCTCGGCCACCGAGGCGTTCTGCTGGGCCACCGAGTCCAGCGCCACGATGGCGTCATTGATTTGCCTGGCGCCGGAGTCCTGCTCGCGGGTGGCGACGCTGATCTCCTGGATCAGGTCGGAGGTTTTAAGGATGTCGGGGACCATGGCCTCGAGCTTGATGCCCGCGGCCTCCGCGACGCCCAGGCTCTCGGCCGCCAGGGCCGAGATCTCGCCCGCCGCGCCGCGGCTGCGCTCGGCCAGCTTACCCACCTCGCTGGCCACAACCGCGAAGCCCTTGCCGTGCTCGCCGGCGCGCGCGGCCTCTATGCTGGCGTTCAGGGACAGCATATTCGTCTGCCTGGCTATCTCCTCGATGATGCCGATCTTCTCCGCGATGGCGCGCATCGCCGCGACCGTGCGGCGGACGCTCTCGCCGCTGGCCTTGGCGTCGACCGCGGCCTTGGCGGCGATGCGCTCGGTCTGGATGGCGTTGTCGGCGTTCTGCTTGATATTGGCGCTCATCTGCTCGACGCTGGCCGAGACCTCCTCGGAGTTGGCGGCCTGCTTGGCCGCCCCGTCGGATAGCTGGGCTGAGGACTGGGCGATGGCGCGCACCTGGGCGGCTATCTCCTCCGCGGCGTCGGAGAGCGCCCCGGCGCCGGTCGCCGCCTGGTCGCTCGAGGCGCGGGCCTCGCCGACGACCTCGGCCAGGCTGCTAATAGTCGTCGCCATGGAGCGGCCTAAAGAACCTATCTCGTCGCCGCGCGCCAGGGCCTTCCCGTCTAGGATGCTTACGTCCAGGCTGCCTTCTGCCAGGGCCTGGGCCGCGCGCTCGACGGCCAGGACCGGACGCACGATGGAGCGCCTGGAGAAGGCGACGACCGCCGCGAGCGCCGCGGCGAGGGCGACTATCGCCGCGACGCTCATCGACATGGCCGCGCTAGAAATTGAGCGCGAGGCGCTCGCCTGCGCTTCCTTGACCGGGACTCCTAGGAAGAGTATGCCGATGACCGCGCCGCGCTCGTCCTTTAACGGTTCATAAGCGGTATAATAGAGCTCGCCCAAGATATTCGCGCTGCCGATAAAGGCGTTCCCGGCGCGTATGGGCGCATAGGCGGCGCTATCCTTGCCCAGCATGGTGCCCACGGCGCGCTCGCCCTGCGCGTTCCTCACGGAGGTGACGACGCGTACGTAGTCGTCGCCCCGGGCGGCGAAGACGGTCGCCAGGTCGCCTAAATCGTTCATAAGCGCGTCGACGAGCGCGAAGTTGTCTTCGAGGGGCTTGCCCGCCGCGTCGACCAAGACGCCGCCTTGGAGGCTGAGGCGGCCGTGGTACTTCTCCAGGTAGAGCCTGCCGGCGTTCAGGTCGGCGCGCACCTTGGCCGTGGTCGACAGCTCGATGAGCTCGTCCGCCATAGCCCGGGCCGAGCCCAGCGCGATGAGCGTCAGCGCCGCGATTGAAAGGGCGAGCGCCGCGCCGGTGATCATAAAAAGCCTGGCGCCTATGCCCAGGCGTCTATGCGTCGTCGTGGCCATAGATATCCTCCGTCTATATTTTCGTAGCGCGTGGGTTTGGGCGCAAGGGTTCACGATATAAAATCGGCGCCTTGGCGATGGCGACCTTGGCCCTTGGCTGCGCTTCCTAAGCGTGGCCGGCCGTGCTATCCTGGGTGGGTCGATAGTCGCCGGCCGGCGGCCGTGAGGATTCCCTAGGGGAGGATGAATGCGAATCGCCATCACGGGCGCCGACGGTATGCTCGGCGCCCATATCGTCCGCGCGGCCCTAGGGGCCGGGTACCGGGTCCGGGCGGCGCTCCAACCCGGACGCGCCTCGTCCTCCTTGGACGGCTTGGACGCGGAACGGGTCGAGGCCGAGCTCTTGGATCCCGCTTCGCTACGGTCGGCGTTCAAGGGCTGCGACGCGGTCGTCAACGCGGCGGCGTTAACCGATGTCTGGCCTGCCCGCTCGACGCGCGTGCGCGCGGTGAACTACGGCGGCGCGGTAGCCGTGGCCGAGGCCGTCCTCGGGCTCGGCCTAGGTAAACTCGTCCATATCGGCACGGCCAATTCCTTCGGGCCCGGGCCAAAGTCTAATCCGGGGACCGAGGACAGCCCGTATACGGACGCCCGCTACGGCTTGGACTACCAGGATTCCAAGCGGGCAGCCCAGGAGGAGCTCCTGCGCCTGCACGCGGAGCGCGGCCTGCCGGTATCGGTCATCAACCCGTCTTTCATGTTCGGCGCCTACGACGCCAAGCCGGGTAGCGGCGCCATGATCCTGGCCGTCCACGCCGGTGCCGTGCCCGGCTACGCCAGGGGCGGCAAGAGCTACGCCTACGCCGGCGACGTCGCGTCCGCGGCCGTCGCGGCCCTGGAGCGCGGCGTTAACGGACGCTGCTATCTAGCCTCAGGAGAGAACCTGAGCTACGTGGAGGCTTTCGGCTTGATCGCCGGGGAGCTAGGCGTCCCATCGCCCCGGCTCGCGCTCCCCGCGCCGGCCGTGCTGGCCGTCGGGGCGCTGGGCTCGCTGGCCGGGGCGCTGTCCGGCAAGGCCCCGAAGCTGTCGCTACCGATGGCCCGCCTGGCCAATGCCGAATGCTACTACTCTAACGCGCGCGCGGTGGCCGAGCTCGGCATGATGTGTACGCCGCTCAGGACCGCTGTGCGCGAGGCCTTCGAATGGTTCGCCGCCAACGGCTACTTGGACCGCGGGCGGAAGGGGCGGCGGTGAGCGGCGCGGGATTCGGCGCGGCGCGGCCGCCCCGGGGCCGGGAGCTCGCCAGATCGGAAGAGCACACGTCTGAACTCCAGTCACCGAATACG
>CALKWG010000381.1 GCA_938004315.1 uncultured Spirochaetaceae bacterium | reverse complement strand
CGCCGGACGGCTCGTTCTTCTCGTACCCGAGCTACATCAACCGGGTCTACGGCTTCAGGGCCGACGACGGCCGCGAGTTCGTCGCCAAGTTCTACCGCCCCGGGCGTTGGCGCACCGAGGCCATAGCAGAGGAGCAGTCGCTGGTACTGGCCCTGGCGGCGGCCGAGATTCCCGTGGTCGCCCCCCTGCCCGACCTGGAAGGCGACTACCTTCCGGCTTTGGACCTGGGCTTGGGCGGCCCGCCCATCTCGTTTTGCCTCTTCCCTAAGCGCGGCGGCCGTAGCTTCGAGGCCGACGGCTGCGACGACCTTAGGCGCCTAGGCGCCCTAGCCGGACGCATGCACGCGGCGAGCCGCGCCTTCATGCCCTCGGTCGCCGCGTCCCGCCGCCCGCGTATGGCGCCGGGGCTCTTACAGGCCTACGCCGAGGAGCTCAGGCGCTCGGGCTGCGTGGACAGGCGGGCGGAGGATGCCCTCTTCGGGATACTCGCCGAAGCCGCGGCGGCCGTGGACCAGGCCCTGGCCGGCTACGGGTCCGGTGTCGCGGCGGGGGCGGCGGGCGGGGAACCCGGCGCGCCGGCGCGCCCGGCCGCCCCGGCGCCGGGAAGACCTTTCGCCCCGGCGCCGCTCCTCCTGCACGGCGACTTCCACCGCGGCAACGTCCTCGACCGCGGCCCGGAGGGGCTCCTGGCCATCGATTTCGACGACGCCTGCGTGGGGCCGGCCGTCCAGGATCTCTGGATGCTCCTCCCCGGCCGCGTCGCCGACAGCCCGCGCGAGCTTGAAGCGGCGCTGGAAGGTTATGAGGAATTTACTAGCTTTGATTATAGCCAACTTGGGCTCGTCGAGCCCTTACGACTCCTCCGCATGGTCCACTACCTGGCCTGGCAGGCCAGGCAGGCGGCCGACCCCGGCTTCCTACGCCACTTCCCGCGCTGGGGCGGGCGCGCCTTCTGGGAACAGGAGGCCGAGGACCTGAGGCTGCAGGTCGAGCATATCGCATCGGGAGACGATCATGGATCCTAAGCTACGAAGGCTGGCCGTCGCGGCGCAGCGCAACGAGATCACCGAACATAGCGTGTACATGAGGCTGTCCGAGCTGGCCGGAGGCGAGAACGGTCGGGTATTGCGCTCCATTGCCGAGGCCGAACGGGCGCACGCCGAGTTCTGGGCGGCCAGGACCGGCGCGAAAGCGCGGCCGAACGGCCTCAAGGTGGCGTGGACGGTGCTCATGGCGCGCGTCCTGGGGCTCACCTTCGTCTTGAAGCGCATGGAGAGGCGCGAAGGCACCGCGAGCAAGCTCTACGCGGCCCTCGAGACGGCGGTTCCGGAGGCCAAGCGCCTAAGCGAGGACGAGGGGCGGCATGAGCGCGAGCTCTTAGCCATGTTGGACGAGGAGCGCCTGCGCTACGTGGGCTCGATCGTCCTCGGCTTGAACGACGCCCTCGTCGAGCTGACCGGCGCCCTGGCCGGCTTCACCCTGGCCCTGGGCGATACGAAGCTCATCTCCCTGGCGGGGCTCGTCACCGGCATCTCGGCGGCCTTCTCCATGGCGGCCTCGGACTACCTCTCGTCCAAGGCCGAAGGCGACCCGCGGGCCGCCAAGTCGGCGCTCTATACGGGCACGGCCTACCTCGTCACCGTGGCGCTCATGATCGCGCCCTTCCTCCTGGTCGGGGCGAAGTTCGTAGCCCTGGCATGGACCTTAGGCATCGTGGTGGCGATCATCTTCTGCTTCAACTACTACCTGGCGGTCGCCAAGGACCTGGACTTCAAAAGGCGCTTCGTCGAGATGACGGCCATAAGCTTGGGCGTGGCCGCCTTCTCCTTCCTCATAGGCTGGGTCTTGAAGGCCGCCCTGGGTATAGACGCCTAGGCCCTCGGCGCCCCGCCGGCCCTTAACACGACGGCCGGCATAGAGTATTGTATGGCCATGAACTATTCAGAACTGGACCTGCACCCAGACCTAGCCAAAGCCGTAGCCGAAGCCGGCTACGAAACGTGCATGCCCGTGCAGGCCGCTACCTTCCCCCACTCCTTCCAGGGCGAGGATATCTACGCCCAATCCCAGACCGGCACCGGCAAGACCGCCGCCTTCCTGGTATCCATCTTCCAGCGCATGATGATCGTGGACGCCCTGCGCCATCGCAAGGCCCTGATCCTCGCGCCGACGCGCGAGCTGGCGGTGCAGATCGAGGCCGAGGCCAAGAAGCTCGGGCGCCACCTGCCGGTATCCATCGGCGCCTTCTACGGCGGCGTCTCCTACGGCCCCCAGGTCGACATGCTGCGCGACAACGTGCAGATGATCATCGGCACCCCCGGCCGCATCATCGACCTCGTGCAGCAGGGCAAGATGCTCCTCCGCGAGGTGGGCTTCCTCGTCGTCGACGAGGCCGACCGCATGTTCGACATGGGCTTCATAGACGACCTGCGTAAGCTCCTGCGCTACCTGCCCCCGCCCAAGGAGCGCCAGACCTTCCTGTATTCGGCCACGCTGAACTTCCGCATCAAGAACCTGGCCTGGGAGTACATGACCGAGCCCAAGGAGATCGTGATCCAGGCCGAGACGGTCACCGTGGACCTGGTCGAGCAGGAGCTCTACCACGTCGGCGCGGACGAGAAGCTGCGTATCCTCATGGGGATCCTGGGGCGAGACAAGCCCGAGAGCGCCATCGTCTTCTGCAACCAGAAGTTTATGGCCGAGGAGCTGGCCAGGCGCTTGGGCGTGAACGGCGTCGAATGCGAGTACATCATGGGCGACCTGCCCCAGGCCAAACGCCTGCAGGTGATCGACCGGCTCAAGGCCGGCAAGATCCGGGTGCTCGTGGCCACCGATGTGGCCGCGCGCGGCCTGGACGTCAACGGCCTGGACCTCGTCGTCAATTACGACGTGCCCATGGATCCCGAGTCGTACGTGCACCGCATCGGCCGCACGGCGCGCGCCGGCGCGAGCGGCAAGGCCATCACCCTGGCCTGCGAGAAGTTCGTCTACGGCCTGCCTGCTATCGAGAAGTATATCGAGATGAAGATACCGGTGAAGGCCGTCTCCGAGGAGCTTCTGGTCGAGGACAAGAGCTCGACGATGCGCTTCGGCCACGCGCGCGACCGCGCCCGCCCGGGCGCCCGTCCGGGAGACCGGCACGGCGAACGCCGCGCCGGCACGGGTCGGCCGGGAGCCCGCGGCGACGGAAGGCCGGGCGATCGCCGCCCCGGCGACAGGCACGCCGGCGAACGGCGACCTGCCGAGCGCGGCGGCCGCGACGAAGCCCGCCGCGCCCAGCCCCGCGCCGCCGAACCGCGCGCCGACGCGCGCCGGCCGGACCGCGGCATCGAACGTAATCCCTACGCGGTGAGCGCCGAAGAGCGCATGAAGCGCTACAAGGACAAGTACGCGTCCGGCTTTCAGGGACAGGCGGACGGCGCCGTTCCCCAGCGCGAGGCTAGGCAGGACGGCCGCGGGCGGGGCCCCCGCCAGGACGGATGGAAGCCCGCGGAAGGCCGCGGCCTCGCGCCCGCGCGCGCCCCGAAGACCGCCGGAGCTGAAGCCCCTGCCCGCCGTGACGGCGGCCGAGGGGCGCAGAAGCCCTCAGGCCAGGCCGCGCCCGCCCAGGGCGTCGCGGAGGCCCCCGCCAAGAAGGGCGGCATACTGTCGGCCCTTAAGAAGCTCCTTGGTATAAAGGCCGAATAGGCTCGTGAGCTAGGCTCATACGATGAGGGACGGCGCCCCGCGGGGCGCCGTTCTTTTTCAGTTGTTAAGCTCTCGTCACGGCGCGCTCTATCCTAGCCAGAGCCCAATCCAAAGAAAGCGCCAGGACCATCGCGGCGACCGCCCCCTGTGCCACATAGCTCGTCTTAAACTGAACGAGACCCGCCATGATTGGCCGCCCTAGGCCTCCGGCGCCCATCGCCGCTCCTATGGCGGCGGTCCCAACGTTGATCACGACTGAACTTCGTAAGCCTGCGACGATCGCCGGCAAGCCGAGCGGAAGCTCTATCCGAAGGAAACGGAACGACCGTCCCATGCCCATGCCGACGGCGGCGTCTATGCTAGCCGACGGGACGGAGTTGAGGCCCGTCGCCGTACCGTGGAGAACCGGGAGGATGCCGTAAAGCGCCAGGGCCACGAAGACGGGACGGGAGCCGAAGCCGAGCACCGGTACGGCTAGGGCGAGGACGGCTACCGGCGGCACGGTCTGCGCCAAGGCGCCGGCCGCCATCACGAGGCGCTTCGCCTCGTCGCCGGCCATAGAGGCAATTATCCCTAGGACGAAGCCGACAGAGGCCGCCGCGAGGCTCGCGCCCAAGGCCAGCGACAGGTGCTGAGCCAAGAGCTCGGCGGGGCTCGAAAGCGGGTACAGCGCTCCCGGGCCGAAGGCGCTTCCGAGCGCCCAGCCCATGAAGCGTTCGCTCGAGACCGCGGCCAGGGCCGCCAAGGCGCAGCCGCCCCCGACGACGGTTCGAAACTTCATCGCGATTCGCCCGTGACGACGGCCTGCGAAGAAGCCCTGGCTATATCGACCAAGCCGAGCTCGCCCCGGATCGCGCCTTCGTCGTCCACGAGGCCCACGAGCTCGGGGCCGTCCTCAAGCATGAGGGCCAGGACTTCCTTGAGCGTCGCGCCTAGGGGCAGAACCGGCGGGGCCTTCTCGCCCGGCTTGGCGCGGCCGCCGGGGCGGACCAGTCCCACGGGCCGGCCGCGCCCGTCGATAACCCAATAAAGGGAGGGACCGTCGCAGGAGCCGTCCGCCTCGGGAGCGTCGCTCCCCGCGAGCGCCGTAGCCGGCGGCCTGGCGCACGAGGAGGCGGCCACCCGGGCCAAGCGCTTGAGCGAACGCTCCTCGCCGACGAAATCCCGCGCGAAATCGCCCGAAGGCTCGGCCAGGAGCCTGGCGGGCGTATCCTCCTGTACCACGACGCCGCCGCGCATGAGGACGACGCGATCGGCCAAGCGGACAGCCTCGTCCAAGTCGTGCGTTACGAGGAGGACGGTCTTCTTCAGCCTTTTTTGGATATCAAGGAACGAAGCCTGGAGCTTGGCGCGCTGCAGCGGATCCACGGCGCCGAAGGGTTCGTCCATAAGGAGGAGGGGCGGGTCGGCGGCCAAAGCCCGCGCCACCCCGACGCGCTGGGCCTCGCCGCCCGAGAGTTCGGACGGTCGACGGCCTCGGTAGAGCGCCGGTTCGAGCCCGACGAGCGAGAGGAGTTCGTCGGCGCGGGCCTCCGCCTCTCGGGCCCGCCGGCCCAGGAGCCGCGGGACGGCGCAGACGTTCTGGAGCACCGTCCAATGGGGGAAGAGCCCGACGCTCTGTATGACGTAGCCCATGCTCCGCCTCAGGATTTCAGGGCGATATGAGCGTAAGGCCCGTCCATCGTAGCGGATGACGCCCTCGTCAGGCTCGGCCATACGGTTGGCCATACGAAGCGCCGTGGTCTTGCCGGAGCCCGAGGGGCCTATGAGCGCCGTAATGGTCCCCTCCTCCACGCCGAGGGTAAAATCCCGTAGCGCCCAGGTCGAGCCGTACCGTTTACCGGCCCCTTCGTAGCGTAGAATCTCCATAACATCACCTTATATAGCCTTCAGCCCGGGTTTGAAACGCCCCCATGAGGCGGTCCGCCAGCGCCGACATGACTACGACGGGGACGACCCCCACGATGACCATGTCCATGGCCGCCTGCCCCAGACCTTGGAAGACGAAGTATCCCATGCCGCCGGCCCCGATTAGGGCCGCCACGGTGGCCGTACCTATGGTCTGTACCAGGGCCGTCCTCGCCCCGGACAGAAAGGACGGAAGCGCGAGCGGGAATTCTACCCGCCGGAAAACTTGGCGCCTAGAAAGACCCATGCCTTTGGCGGCGTCCCTGACGCCCGGGTCGACCATGCGCAGGCCGGCCGCGCCGGAGAGCGCCATGGGAAGGAGAGCGTAGAGCGTCAGGGCGACGAGGGCCGGCGCCGGGCCTATACCCGAGACGCCGATAGCGCGGAGGCCGGGAAGGGCGTCGGCCAAGGCGGCCAAGGCGGGTAGCAAGAGGCCGAAGAGCGCGAGGCTCGGGACGTTCTGCGCCGCGCCCGCCAGGGCCGTTACGAGGGAGCCGGCCGGGCCGCCGCGGGCAGCCAAGGCGGCGGCCGGGACCGCGAAGGCGGCGGCCGTAAGGAACGCCCCGAGCGACAGGGCGAGGTGCCGAGCCAACTCGGCCCAGAAGCGCGGCCCCTGAGCTAGGAACTCGGCGTAAGGCGAGAAGGCGTCGAGGCCGCCGGCCGACGCCATGGCGACGACGCTCGCCGCGGCGACCAAGTCGAGCGCGAGGGCTAGGGGCCGCCGCGCCGCGCCGCTTCGCCATGCTATGGCCAAGCCGCCGGCCGCGAGCCAGAATCCGGGACCGGGCGAAGCCCTCGCCATACCAAGGGAGCGAGCCGTCAGTGACGGCGCGGCCAGGAGCGCCAGGGCGGAGGAGCGGGTTAGGATGCGCGGTAGGAGCGGGAGGAAGCCGCCGGTCGTTCGACGCGACGCCGCCGACGAAAGGGCGACGGCCGCGGCGGCGGCGGCCAGCCCTGCGAGCGCCGCGGGAGAGCTCATGACTCCGACGGACTCGCCGCGTACGATGCGATTCGGCCTTAGTTCGGCGAACGGACTAAACGCGGCTGCCAGTAAGAGGGCGAGGGCGGCGGCGGCCCCGATTCTACCGAGCTTCGGGCCGTGATCAATGGCCTCCACTTAACGGAGCAAGCCCTGAGCCTTGAGCCATTCCCGCGCGACCTCGCGCGCAGGGCGGCCGTCGACCGCGATCATGCCGTTCAAAGATTGGAGCGTCACCAGATCGAGCTGAGCGAAAGCCGGTTCGAGTATGCCCGCTATCTCAGGGTAGCGCCCCAGCACGGACGCCCTGATGAGCGGCGCCGGCTCGTAGACGGGCTGCACGCCCTTATCGTCCTCGAGCACGATAAGGCCGAAGGCCGCCAGTTGGCCGTCGGTGCCGTAGGCCATGGCGGCGTTGACTCCGTCGGTTCCTTCCGCGGCGGCGCGCTCCGTGGCCGCCGTGTTGCCGCCGGCTAGCACGACCAGCTGATCCTGCCTGAGCCTGAAACCGTAGGTCTCCTGGAATGCCGGCAAGGCGGCCGCGCTCGAGACGAACTCCTCGGAGCCGGCGAGCTTCAATAGCCCGCCGCCACTGACGTAGCGGCCTAAATCGCTCATGGTCTTGAGCCCTTCCCGGTTCGCCAAGTCGCCCCGTACCGCGATGGCCCAGGTGTTATTCGCGGGAGCCGAGCGTAGCCAAACGAGGCCGGCCGGCGCGTCCAGTTCCTTAGCCCTGGCCCAGGCCGCCGACGCGTCCTTCCAGACGGGATTATCGGGCTCGTCGTGGAAGAACGCGGCGTTGCCCGTATACTCGGGGTAGATATCAATCTCTCCGGCGAGAATGGCCTTGCGCACGATGCCGGTAGCGCCTAGCTGCACGCGGTCGGTCGCCTTGAAACCGGCGTCCTCGAGCAAGGCTACGATCATCGACCCGAGGAGGGAGCCCTCGGTATCGATCTTCGACGCGACCACCACCGGCCCCTTGGCATCGGCGGCTTTAGGCGCGCAGCCGAGCGTCAGGCCAGAGGCGATCAAGGCAAACCCTACGGCCGCCGACTTAAAGCCTATACGTTGCATAACTACCTCCAGGATCTATTCCGGCGCACGAAGCCGAATCATCCGACCTCGACACCCTTCCAAAAAGCTATATAACCTTTGATCTCCTTGGCCGCAGGTTTAGGGTCGGCGTAATACCAGGCTGCGTCGACGAGCTCCTGATCCGAGACCCGGACTGTCTTATACGAAGCTTGGCCCTTCCACGGGCACTGCGTATGCGCGGCGCTCTCGAGCAGGTACTCGCCCCGGACGTCTTCAGGCGGAAAATAGTGGTTGCCTTCTATGACTATGGTTCGATCGCTTTCCGCGATCGTGACGCCGTTCCAACGCGCTCGAATCATATGCCCCCCTTGTTTGCATTACCCGTATAAGTATACGAATCGACAGGGCGATCGTGTCGTTCGACGATAAAAAAACGGGAGAGCCCGAAGGATCTCCCGTGATAGACCGCTCGGCAAGGGCCTTAGTTCCCGCTCGCCTCGGCAATCTTCTTAAGCTGCATGAGCGCCACCTTGGGGTTGGCTATCACCGAGGGGCCGGCGACGCAGCCGCCCTGGCAGGCCATGACCTCTAGGAGGTTGCCCTCGTGCGCGCCGTCGGCCCAGGCCCTCAGGGTCTTCATGCCTTCTTTGCTAAGGCCGTCTATCTTGGCCGGCTTGAAGGGGACGCCGGCGGGCAGGCGCGCGCCGACCGCCGCGGCGACGCCGCCCGACCAGGCGAAGGATCGCCCGCCTTGGCCGGCGGGGGCTTCGACGATCTCCTCCGCCTCCTCGCCGAGCTCGATGCCCATGGCCACGAAGAGGGCGCCGAGCTCCTCAGCCGAAATGACGTAGTCGACGAGGGGGTCGTCTATGCCTTCCTTGCGCTTGGCGAGGCAGGGGCCGATAAAGACGCGTAGGCACTCGGGCCGCTCGGCGGCGGCCAGCGCGGCGGTATAGTGCATGGGCGTGCGGGTATCCGACACGCGCGGCGCGAGGGCCGGGACGTGCTTCCTGACCGTCTCCACGTAGGCGGGGCAGCAGCTCGTCGTCATGAAGGGCTCGCCCTTTTCAAGGCGCTCCGCAAGCTCATGCGCTTCTTTCTCCGCCGTTATGTCGGCGCCGCGGGCCACCTCATAGACGGCGTCGAAGCCGGCCTTCTTAAGCGCCGCTACCAGCTTGCCTAAGGGCGCCCTGAACTGGCCGGCCACGGCCGGCGCGTACAGGGCGGCGAGCTTGGCGCCCTCGCACTTTCGGCGCAGTACGTCCAGTACCTGAGAACGGTCCATCATCGCCCCGAAGGGGCATTCGCGCATGCAGGCGCCGCAGAAGACGCACTTGCTATAGTCGATGCGCTCCTTTCCCTCCTCGTCTTTGCTTATGGCGCCGACGGGGCAGGCCTCCTCGCAGGGCACGGGGATCTTAATGATCGCGTGGAAGGGGCAGACGTTCTGGCAGATGCCGCAGTTGACGCAGAGCTCTTTATCGATGACGGCCTTGTCGTCGACCATGCGCACGGCCTTCTTGGGGCAGTTCATGACGCAGGGCCTGGCCAGGCAGCCCTGGCAGGCGTTGGTTACCAGGAACTGGCTTTTCACGCAGGCGTTGCACGCCTCGTCGAGCACGGTCAGGATGGGGCCTTCGGGAGCGGGGCGCTCGGCCGCCGCGCGCACGAGGGGGGCCAGGCTCGTGCCGTCGTCCACGTAGCCCTCGACGGCGAAGCCCAGGCGCGCCACCATGCGGCTCTTCAAGATGGATCTATCATGGTAGACCGAGACGCGGATCGGTTGGTAGCCGGGCTCGCAGGTCATCTCGTAGGGGACGCGGTCTATGCCGCCTTCGAGCCGGCCCTCGAGCTCCAGGCGTATCATGCGGATCAAGAGCTCGCGTTTTACCAAGGAGGCGTTATTATTATAATGCATAAAGCCTTAACCTCCGAGCGTTTCGCCGAGCTTCCGGCCTATAAGGGCCAGGAGCGCCGGCATAGTTGCGCCGGCCAAATCCTCTACGCCGACCTTGACGAAGGGGGCCCGCCCGCATGAGCGGTCCTTGCAGGAGCCCAGGCAAGGCGCGGCCTCCACGGACACGCGCCCGCGCCAGGCCTCCGGCAGCTCGTCCTCAAGGAGGAGGAGCTCGGAGCCGCCCATGACGAAGCAGGCGGTACCTGAACAAATGATAACCTTGAGTTTTTCGCCGTCCATCCCGGCCTCCTAAATGAAGCGCAGCTCGACTTCCTTGAGATAGGTCTCCCTCAAGGTAGCCGCGACGCGCTTGACGATATTCCTGCGTATCTCCAGCTCCACGGGCATGCTGGGATCCTGGTGGGCCTCGTTGATCTTGGTGCCCACGACGAATTCGATGTGGTCGGAGTCCAGGAAGAGCTCGGCCGCCCGCGCGGCCGGGCCGCGTTCGGCCCTGACGGCCGACTCGCCGCGCTCCAGGAGCTCGGCCGCCTTGCCTAGGGTGATGATGCCCTCGGTCACGAGGTCGGCGCCCTCCATCGTCGAGGCCGGCGGCACGTCGCGGGCGACGCGCTCCAGGACTATCGTGACCGTCCGCCCGAGCTCGCGGGCCACGATGGCGGCCGTCGTGCCGCCGCAGAGGAGCTTGCGCCCCTCGTAGCGATCGAAGATCGCCGCCATCTCCGCGTCGCGGGAGGGGTCGATCGAGGGACCGGTCATGACGAGGAGCCGCCTGGGCCTGCGGAAGTACACCACGGCGCAGCTGATGTCGTCTTTCGGCGCGTACGCGTCCACGGCCTCGGCCTCCTGGACCATGCGCCTGGCCAGCTCGCGCGCCGAGATGTCGGGCTTCTCCTCGACGAGGCCCAGGGCGTAGGCCTGTACCGCCGGGGCTCCCCAGCCTAGGGGATGGGCCCGGGTCCCCATGCCCGCCTGCGTCACGCCGTCGGAGAAGAACACGAGGCGGTCGCCGGGCCGGGCTTGGAATTCTGAATAGCGCATGATCGCCTCGCGGCCGACCGCGCCGCGCGCGGCCGAGGCCCTGCCGCGGCCGGCCCTCGTCACCCTGATCTCGCCCTTGATGGGCTCGACCTGGGTGCGCTCGCGTATGAGTATGTACGAGGGGTTGTCGTACTCCACGACCTTCACCGTATCCTGGCTATCGATGTCCACGATGGTGAAGGTCGCGTAACTGATGCGGCGCTCGGAGCACACCGGCAGCGTCTTCATGATGATGCCGGCGGCGCGCCGTATGGGGATGTCCTCGGAGACGAATTTCACCGCCATGCTCGCGGTGAGCGTGGCCAGCACCCCCGCCTTGACGCCGGAGCCCAGCCCGTCCGAGAGCGCGGAGATGATGCGCCCGTCGCTCGCCTTACGCGATAGGAAGGCGTCGCCGTCGGCCCCCTGCCCGCGCTTGCGAACCTGGTAGTGGCCGAGCTCGACGAAGGTCGGGCCGCTCACCGCTCGCCCCCCTCCTCGCCCTCGTCGAAGGACTCGATGATGGAGCTCAGCGTGGCCTCCGTCTCGGCGGCGTTCTCGCCGAGGAGATAGGCTATCTTCTGCACCACGGCCAGGTTCTTGCTGATGACCTTGCGCGCCTGCGAGACGACGCGGTCCTTACGCACCCAGGGCGCGGTGACGTCCTGGATCACGCCGCCGGCGTACGATCCCGCCTCGATCCCGAAGATCTTGGCGTGCAGGATGCGCCGCCCCAGGCGCAGGTCCTTATCCAAGGGCGGGGCCCCCGCCAAGGCGTCCATGAAGTAGCGGCCGAAGGGCAGGAGCTTATGGAGTTCGGCGCCGGCCAGGCCCGGCTTGGCCTCCCAGAGCCGCTCGGCCTCCTCGCCTAAGAGCTTGGCGAAGTTCTCATTGCATTCGACGACCTTCAGGTCCTTGTCGACGATGACCACGCCGGAGGGCATGGCGGCGATGAGCCCGTTGGCCTTCTTCTGGGCTAGGCTGCGCATATAGGATACGCACATATCGCGCTCCGCCTTGCCCGCCAGCACCGCCGCGGCGAAGTCTCGGCAAGCGTCGTAGCCGCAGCCGCCGCAGTTGAGCTCGTCGTCCGGCCCCTGCTTGCCGGTTGACTTAAGCACCGCCGCCAGGGCCGTCGGGTCGGGCTTGGCTTCGTCTATAGGCTTAGGTTCCCAAGCTAGCTCGAGGGACCGCGTCTCGGCCTCGGTTCGCTCGAGCGCCCCGTCGGCGTAGGCCTGCACGGCCAGGCGTTTGGCTATGGTCCCCGCCCTGCCGGAGACGCGGGGGCCGTTCACGCAGCCGCCGGGGCATGCCAGGAGCTCGAGGAACACCGGTCCGTCCAAGGCGGCCTCGTCGAGCCCTGAAAGGGCGCGGTCGATCTCGTCGAGCCCCGAGAAGGCCATGAACCTGGCCGATTCGGGTACGGGATAGCGCTTGACCGCGGCTATCATGCCCCCGTCCATAGGATAGAGCGCGCCTTTGGCGGCGCGGCCCGGGCTGAAGCGGTCGTCCGCCCCGGGGCTCATGGCCTCGGGATCGACGCCGCGCTCGGCCATCCAACGCCTGAGGTCGGAGAAGTCGATGGCGACGTCGACGAGGCCGGAGAAGAGGTCGGCCTCGCGCTTCTTGGAGATGCAAGGGCCAATGAAGACCACCGACGACGCCGGCCGGGGGCCGTCGCGTAGCTCGGCGGCGTGGGCGAGGAGCGGCGAATACATGGCCGTTACCCGGGAGCCGAGCCTCGGGCGATACTTCTTAAGGTACTCGACGACCGTAGGACAAGCCGAAGAGATGAAAACGCGGCCGGACGGATCGGCCGCCGCGTCGTCGTCGCGAAGGGCCTGGGCGACCTGCCTAGCCACGAGGTCGGCGCCGCGGGCGGTCTCGGAGACGGCGATAAAGCCGAGCGCGCGTATCGCCGCGACCAGCTTGGCCGGGTCGAGTCCGGGGAATTCTGAGACGAAGGACGGCGCTAGCGATACGACCGCGCCGCCCGAGGCGGCGAGGAGCTGAGCGCGCCCTAAGTCGTCTCGGACCTTCTTGGCGCCGGCGGGGCAGATGTCGACGCAGTGCCCGCAGAGCACGCAGAGCTCGGGTACCACGGCGGCGCGGCCGCCCTCGACCTTGATAGCCTTGACCGCGCATTCGCGCAGGCACTTATAGCAATCCTGGCACGCTGCCTTCTCGGTAAAAATCGGGTTTAGTACGTTCACGCCTTCCTCACGCTATGCGCTTCGCCCGCAAAAGATCCTGCAGCATCGGCGGCGAGACGCGGGTATGCACGACGCCGTCGACGACTATGACCGGGCCGTCCTTGCAGCGCCCCTCGCAGAGCGTCCCGGTCAGCTCGGCCATGCGCCACTCGCCTTCCAGCGCGCCCATATCGATGAGCCGCTGGATAAGCTCGGCGTTGAGGCCGTTGCCCCGGGAAAAGCAGGAGCTACCCATACATATCTGGATCGTGTGGCGATCGCCGTCCATAGGACCTCCTTCGCGTCGCCTTAATATATATTTTTATATCGATAATTTCAAGTAGTTAACCCCTTTATAGCGCCTCTATTTCTCGTTTTTCGTATCGATACACGCTATTGCAGTTATGGCAGCGGAGCTCGACGGGGAAGGGACCGTTGGCCTTCAAGTCGGCGAGCTCATCGGGAGGCAAGGCGGCCAGAAAGCCGCGCACACGGTCGCGCTCGCAGGGGCAGTCGAAGGCGACCCGCCCCTCGCCGAGGAGATTGAGGTCGAAGAACGCGAATGACTGCATGGCGATCGCGCGGCGCGCCATGCCGCGGGCCGCCGACTCTCCCAGGCTCGGAAGGCCGTAGACCAGGCGCTCCACCCTATCGAGCGCCTCGACCGAGGCGAAGGGCAGCGCCTGCAGATAGAGGCCGGCCGCGCCGGCGGGCCGCCCCGCGTCGTCGAAATGCACGCTCAAGCTGAAGCTCGTGCGCAGCTGCTCCGAGATATGAAAAAAATAGGCTAGGTCTTCCGCCAAGCGCCCCGTCCGTGCGGCGGCCGTGCCGGTGACCGGCTCCATGTCGCGGCCTTCGGGGTAACGCGTGATAGAGATGGAGCCGGGCCCCAGGATGGCCGAGCTTTCGAAGCGCTCCCCGAGCGCCGATAGGTCGAAGGGGGCGTTGAACAGCCGGCCGCGCACCGAGCCCGCCGCGTTGCATTCCACCGCGAAGCCGCCGGCCGGGCCCGAGCCCTCGGCGCGTAGCGCCAGGCGGTCGCCGCCCTTGATCGTGCTCGAGAGGAGCGCCGCGGCCAGGTAGGCCTGGCCGAGCGTCATCGTCTCTAGGGGGCCGAGCTCGTGGGCGGCGGCCATGAGGCTGACCATGGCCGTACCCGTGACCAAGGCGCCCCGTATAGAGTCCCCCTCGAGGGTGAAGACGGTCAGGCCGTCGGGCTCCATGCCGGCCAGCCGGGCCTTCTGGGCTTCGTCGCGTAGTTCAGGCGCTATCATGCCCGCATCGTACACCGGAGGGCCGCGGCGCGGAAAGCGGGAGGCGAGGCTCAGAGCCTGAAGAATTTCCTGAGGTCTGCCCCGCGTAGGAGCCTGGCATGCATGTAATAGAAGAGGAGCGAGACCGGCACGATGGACGCGGCGGTGATGAGCGACCAACGAAGGAAGATCCGACCGTCAGCGTAGAGATCGAGGGCGAGCTCCAGGATGCAGAGCGAGGCCGCTACCGCGATGAGCGAATGTCCGGCGACGTTCAATCCCCGCCGTTTCGACTTCCTGACCGACGCGCCGACGGCGAAAGAGCCTAGCGCGACCGCCGCCGCCATCGGTAGGCCGACGGCCAGCGACCATCCCCGCCACCCGCCGGCGGCGTCGATGCCTACCATCGCCGCCGAGCATGCGGAAGCCGCCGCCGCCGCGGCCCATCCGGGCCGTTTCCATAGGGCGATAACCCCGGCGCAGACGCCCCAGACGCCTAAGACGGCGGCCGCGACGAAACGGGACCAGGCGAGCCCGCCGTCGGCCAGGTCGATGACGACGGACGCGGCGGCGGCCAATCCCAAGGCTAGCGATAGGATCTCCAAGGCTATCCTACGGCGCTCCGGGCCGCTTAAGTCGTCGCCGTACTCGGGATCATGTACGAAATTTGGATAGGCCGGGCGGGCGGGCGTTTCCGGCTCCACGCAATCGGTAGGAACGGAGGCTCCGCACAGGGGGCAAGCCGGCGCGCCTCTCTCGAGCTCGACGCCGCATTTATAGCAATAGGCCATGTTCAGCCTCCGTTCATCTCCGAGGAGGAATATTCGATTCGACCTTCACGCGGAGGCCGTCCTTAACCAAGCTCGTTAGGAACCTGCGTTCGAACTCAGAACTTTCGCAAAGACTCCCGATGGAAATAGAGAAGACGTCTCCGTAGCTTATCGCCGCCACGGTCTGCTTAATGATCGGCGAGGTGTTGATGATGAGGTCGACGGCGAGCACGCGGTCCCGCAGGATAGCGGGCAGCTTAAACGCCCCGAGGTTAGAGAGGACGCCGGAGAACATCCTATCGCCGTAGATATCGTTGAGCGCGCGCATGAACGCGTTCTTGATCGGCAGGGGCATGGCGCGTACGAGCGGGCTCCTAGCCGCCTCGACGTTACGCGAGATGATCCTGGCTAGCTCGCCTCGCTGAAGCCCGAGCGCCATCTGCGCCTCGACGATCTTGAGGATATCGGGAAATTCGAAGCGCTGTAGGCGCGGCCGTAGCGTCGGCTCGAGGAACAGGCTGAAATTGCGCAGGGTCGAGGACGGAAAGATCCTGCGCATATCGGCCGGCACCTCGAGCCTAAGAGGCTTAGTCCTACGACGCCAGGCGTCCCCCGACGAACCGGACGCCAGAGCCTCATCCTCTTGATACTCCTGAAGGACGGCGAGGTAATGCGCCGCCAAGTACACGGTCGCCGTAACGCCGTAGCCCTTAGCCTTCGCCAGGAGCTGGGCGACCGATAGCCGCCCGGTCGTGATCCGAATCGTACCGCGGGGCAAGAGGGCGCCGGGGATATGCCATGAGGGGTCCTGCGGCGGGGGCGGCGGCAGGCCGGGACGGCTATAGCGGGCGAACGAGTCCTCCCACTCCTCCGGCGACGGGGCGGCGTCTAAATCGAACACCCCCTCCTCGCAGGGCACCGCCAGGCCGCAGCGCCTGAAGTATTCGGCGGTAAGCGCCTTAAACAAGGCGATCCCGCCGTAGCCGTCGCAGATGACGTGGCTGACTTCGAGGGCGAGCCGATTATGGTGGGCGCGGACGCGGTATAGGTGCGCGCCTTTCTTGCCCGCCTCCGGCTTCTGCATGGGATAGAGCGAATCGGCCATGGGCTGCGGCGGGGCGTCGTTCCGCTCGAAATAGTACCAGAAGGCGCCCCTGCGTAGCTCGACGTGGAAGAGCGGGAATCGACGCGCCAGCTTCTCGAGCGCGGCCTTCAGGGCGACGAGATTGACGTCCTCGGCGAGCGTTAGCTGTAGGCGAAAGAACGCTGGCGCCCGGTCGTTCATCGTCGGCGGGTATATAACCGCCGCGTGGTCGAGGGCGTACCAGGGAGGCGTCTTTCTCGGTCCGGCTTTCATCTATGGCGTTCGCTCCGGTACCCTATTATACAGGATCTTTCAAAACTCAGCGAGTTTTGAAAGAGCTACCTTAGAAAACTGCGATTGGGCGCAGCGTTTGCAACGCAAACGCAAGCAATCGCAAAGCCAATTTCAATAGTAACCGACTTTTGAAATTGGCAATATACCTTAAAGGATTTGACTGCGCCATAGCCGGGGCATTTCAGCCGACTCGCGTGATAAACGCGAAGCGATACCGTATACTTACGGGGTAATCCCGAGCTAATTCCTATTCCGAGCGAGGACAGCTATGAGAAAAGTGATTCGGCCATTCGGCGCCATTATCCTAGCGCTTTACGCGGTCGCGACGGCCGCCGCCGTCCCGGTTAGCGTCAGCTACGTCGAGGGTAGCGTACAAGTGCAAAGCGGCGGGACCTGGAAGAACCTGGACTTCGGCGACTCCTTCGATTCCGCCCAGACCGTGCGCCTCGGAGCCAAGGCCATCTTGGAGCTGAGCGTGCGCGGCGGCGCCACGGTCGTCATCAGCAGCGCGGGGAATTACGTCGTCGATACCCTCTTAAGGCCTAGGCAGGAATCGAGCGCGCTGGCGAACGTGGCCGGGAAGCTCGAACGGCTCGCCCAATCCGGGGCCAGGCAGGAGTCGTCGGTGGCCGGCGTACGCGGCTCATCGGTCGACGCGAGCTCGCTCATGTGGGCGGGCGCCGGGGTCGAGGCCGAAGCCGCCTTCGAGGCCGCGAGGAAGGCCGCCCAGGAGGGGCGCTTGGCCGAGGCCTGGACCGGGTATATGGAGGCCCGCGAGCTCTACGACGAGGCGGCCGACGCCGCCGGCGCCGCCCGCTCGGCCTGGCACGCCTCCCTCGCGGCCTTGGCGCAGGGCTCGGGCGGTAAGGCCTTGGCAGCCCTGCGTTCGGCTCGGGCCGACGACGCCGGCGCCCTCCGCGGCCAGTACGTCCTGGCTCTGGCTACCTTGAACGCCCGCTTCGGCAATCCTTCGGAGGCGAAGGCGCTCTTAGACGCGGCCTTGGCGCGCGCGTGGTTCGACGACCCGACCATGTTGGCCGACGCGCAAGCCTTGGCCAAGGCGCTCGCGCCGTAGTCACGACGGGACCGGCCCGCAGCCTTAGGCGGGCGTCGCCCGTCCATCCCGGATCACGTAAGCGCGCATGCTGATCGACGCCCACTTCCACGCCGACGACCTGGCGGACCTTTGGCCCGAGTTCCCAGGGGCCTACCGGCGCCTCGCCGCCTTCGGCATTGCCAGCGTCCACGACGGCGCCGGCCTCGATAGGACGCGGGCCCTCCTTTCGGACGCCGGGCCTTGGCGCCTGAGCTTCGGCTTGCACCCCCAGCTGCCGATTATGGACGAGGCCGATACCCTGGCCCGCCTCGCGGCCGCGGGCGAGCTCTTCGCCGTGGGCGAATGCGGCTTCGATTTCTATGGCGACGCCCCCGGCCGCGTCCGCGACGAGCCCAATCTACGCATCCAGTCGGCGGTATTCGAGTATCAGTTGGAGCTGGCCGAGCGCCACGGGCTCCCGATCATCCTGCACCTGCGCCGCGCTACCGATCTCCTGTTCCGATACGCGGCCCGCCTGGCTAGGCTACCCGCGGCCATACTGCACGGCTGGGCGGGGCCGCCGAACGAAGCCGAAGCCTTCTTAACGCGCTGCCCAAGCGCCTTTTTCTCCTTCGGTACGGGGCTCATAAACGGCAACAAGCGCGCCGCCGCCAGCGCCGCCCGCCTGCCGCTCTCCGCACTCTTAGTCGAGAGCGACGCGCCTTTCCAGCCGCCGCGGGCCGCTCCTAGGCCCGGCGCGCCGGTCGTCCGAGCCTTTTCAAGCTTCGAGGATCTCCCCCGCATAGAAGCCTATTTAGCCGAGCTCAAGGGCGTCGCGCCGGAGGCCCTGCACGAGACCCTGGTCGAATCATTTATGGAGGCGGGTCGCCGCTGACGAGAGCCGGCCGGCGGCGGATCGGCGGTACGCCGTTCGCCGGCGCGCTTCAGGGCATTTTTGGTTAATCTCTTTAACCAATGCCTTGACAAGGCTCCGGCCGCGTGCTTGAGTGGACGGGCGAAGGCGACGCCTCGAGGCGGCGCTCGCACCGAGGGGCCGCCGGTGAATTTCAGGTCCGGACCGACCCCGACGAAGGAGCGAAACGATGGCGCGTTGGGAATTCGTAGAGGTCGGTCGCGGATTCGAGCTGAGGCTCGACGGGCTCTGTCTTATCCGGCACGCGCCGGAGCGGCCCTGGCTGACCATCGGCCGCGGCGAAGCCGAGTACAGCATGTACCGCGGCAACTTCAAGACCGTCGACCGCCCCGTCCGATCCCTGGCCTTGGACTCGTGGAGGCTGGAGCGGCTCGGCGACGAGGCCGCGTTGACCATGTACGTCGGCGGCGGATCGGAGCGGGCTAGCGCGGAGGACGGCGCGGTCAAGCTCCGGGTCTACCTCGAGCGCGCCGCCCGGCGCGGGCCGGAGGACGCCGATCGCCGCGCGCTACCGGGCCTGCCCGAGCCGGGGAGCGAGCCTGAAAGCCTCGTCGTCGAGTTCATCGCCGGGCCGTCCTGGGCCAACCGCGTCCGCGTACTCCTGGCGGCCGAGCCGGGCGAGCACGCCTACGGCTGCGGGGAGCAGTTCTCATACTTCGACCTCCGCGGCCGCCGCTTCCCGCTCTGGACCAGCGAGCAGGGCGTTGGCCGGAATAAATGGACTTTGACCACCCGCTTGGCGGACGCGGCCGACGGCGCCGGCGGCGATTACTGGTGGACCTTCTTCCCCCAGCCCTCGTACGTCACGAGCCGCCGCCTCCGCGTGCACCTAGAGAGCGACGCCTGGTCGGAGTTCGACTTTAAGCCCAAGAACCGCTTCGTCCTCGCCTCCCGCCAGCTACCGCGCCGCCTCGTCTTCGGGACGGCCCCGGACATGGCGGCCTTGGCGGCCGATAACGCCCGTTACTTCGGCCTGCAGCCTGAGCTGCCCGCCTGGATGCACGACGGCGTGATCTTAGGCATACAGGGCGGCAAGGACGTCTGCCTGGCCAAGCTCAAGGCCGCCCAGGACGCGGGCGTGCCGGTGGCCGGCATCTGGGCCCAAGACTGGGCGGGCGTGCGCTTCACGAGCTTCGGTAAGCGCCTATCCTGGAACTGGGTCGTAGACGAGGGCCTCTACCCCGACCTTAGGGGCATGTGCGCCGAGCTCAAGGAGCGCGGCGTCCGCTTCATGGGCTACGTCAACTGCTACTTCGCCTGCGACAAGCCGCTCTTCGGCGAGCTCGATAGGCTGGGCCTCCTCGTCAAGGATAAGGAAGGCAAGAGCTACCGCATGGACGCCGGCGAATTCGACGCGGGCATCCCCGACCTGACCAATCCCGCCGCCAGGGCCTGGTTTAAGGAGCTCATTAAGCGGAACCTCCTGGACCTGGGCATCATGGGTTGGATGGCCGACTTCGGCGAGTACCTGCCGGCCGACTGCGTCCTCTACGACGGCACGCCGGCGGAGCTGGCGCATAATCTCTGGCCGGTGCTCTGGGCTAAGGTCAACTATGAAGCCCTGGAGGAGGCCGGCGCCATGAAGGACGCCAGCTACTTCATGCGCGCGGGCTTCACCGGCAGCCAACGTTGGTGCCCGCTCATGTGGGCCGGCGACCAGAACGTCGATTGGTCGCGCCACGACGGCCTGCCCTCGGTGATCCCGGCGGCGCTGTCGCTGGCGGCGCTCGGCCACGGCTACCACCATTCGGACATAGGCGGCTACACCACCCTCTTCCACTTGAAGCGTACGAAGGAGCTCTTCCTGCGCTGGGCCGAGCTGGCCGCCTTTACGCCGGTAATGCGCAGCCATGAAGGGAATCGCCCGGCCTCCAACTGGCAGTTCGATTCGGACGAGGAGACCCTGCACGGGCTCGCGCGCATGGGTCGGCTCCGGGCCGGCCTCGCGCCCTACTTCAAGGACTTGGCGAAGAGCTTTTCGACGAAGGGCGAGCCGATTCTCCGGCCGCTGTTCATGGCCGACGAAGGCCACGAGGCGGCCTGGCGCATTCAGGACCAGTTCTTGGTCGGGCCGGATCTCATCGCCGCGCCGGTCGTAAAGAAGGGGGCCAAGGCGCGCCGCGTCTGGCTGCCCTTGGGCGACTGGGTCGGGCTCTGGGACGGTTCGCGGCATCCGGGCCGGGCCTGGATCAAGGCCGAGGCGCCGCTGGGGAGGCCGCCGGCCTTCTACCGGGCGGGCTCGCCCTGGGCCGAATGCTTCAAGGCCGCCGCCCGCGCGGCGCAGCTGTAGCCCTACCAGCTGAGCTCCTCGGGACGGCGCGGCGCGGGCTTACCGGCAAGGCGTCCGAAGAGCGCCCGTATACCGTCCCAAGCGCGGCGGAAGAAGCCGCCCTTGGCCGCCGCACGCGGGGCCCGTAGGGTGGCCTGCGCTATAATATGGTCGCCCGCTAGGAGCTCCAGGCGGCCGAGGGCGGCGCCCGCCGCCACCGGGGCAAGGATACGCTCCTGGTACGCCAGGCGATAAAAGAGGCCCTCGGCCGCGCCGATCGGGACGATCAAGCCCCTGAGCCAGCTATCGTCGGCCTTAAGCTCCATGAAGCGCTCGGTCGCGCCGAAGAGCTCCACGACGGCCGCGGGCGGCTCGGGCGGCGTCACGTAACGGAATGAGCTAAAGCCGTATTCAAGGAGGCCCTGGGCTACCCGGGCCCGTTTTTCGTTGCCGCGCGCCGAGTTCTCCTCCTCCACGCCTAGCACCACCGCGACCAGCCGCAGAGGATATCCGTCGGCCTGTCGCCGCAGGGCCGTGGCGGCCAGGTTATAGCCGGCCAAGGGCGTGGTGCCGGTCTTCAGCCCGTCGGCCTCGGGCATCGACCACAAAAGGCGGTTATAGTTGCTTTGTACCACCGCCCCTTCGCGATGGCCGGGAAGGAGATTCTCAGGCCTAGGGTAGGCGAAGGTCTTTTGGGCATGGTAGCGCTCGGTGACCCAAGGGTAGGCGGCCAGGTAGCCCCGCGCGATGGCGGCGAAATCCCGGGCGCTCGTCCGATTGTCGTCGGAGTAGCCGGAGGCATCGGCCAATCGCGTCGCGGCGTAGCCCTCGCGGGCGAGCCTCTGGTTCAAGCGATCGACGAAGGCCGGCACCGACCCCGAGACGAGGATGGCGGCCGCGGCGGCGGCGTCGTTGCCCGAGGGCACGGCCAAGCCCGCCAAGATATCGTCGAGGCTGGCCCGCTGGCCCGGCCCCAGGAACATGAGGGACGAGCGCGGCGGCGCGTTACGCGCCCAGGCCTCGGGCGGCAGGGGCACGTCCTGCGACAGGGACAGGCGGCCGGCGGCTACCTCGTCCAGGAGCTCGCGCATCACGATGATCTTAACGAGCGAGGCGGGGGCCAGCGACAGATCGGCCTCTTGAGCGTAGAGGACGGCGCCAGTTCCGACCTCGACTAAGACGGCGGCCTTGGCCTCGACCGGCCCGAAGGCGGGCCGCAGGGGAGAGAGGCTCCAATCGAGCGCCTGGTAGGCGGGCGCCGGTTCGGCGAAGCCCGGGACCGCGCCTAGGACAAGGGCGGCGAAGAGTAAGACGAAAGCAGCCGCGGCGCGGCGGCCTCTGGGTGTCGTTGCCATGCCGGCATACTAGCAGAAAGCCCCGACGCAGGGCAAAGCGGGGCCTAAGCCGGGAAGCGTATCTCCCAGGCCGTCCCATCCGCCCTATCGAGCGCCCAGCGGCCTTTGAGCTGCTGGCAGAGCGACAGCACGAGCTGCATGCCCAAGGACTCGGTCCGCTCCGGATCGAAGCCCGGGGGCACGCCGCCGCCGTTGTCCGCGATAGCCATGACGACCTCGCCGCCGTCGAGCTCGACCCGAACCCGTATGCTCGGCTCGACGCAGCGCGCCCTAAACGCATACTTCATGGCGTTCGTCAGGAGCTCGTTTAAGATAAGTCCGCAGGGTATGGCCCGGTCTATGTCGATAGGGATCGCCTCGAGCTCTAAGGCGAGCTCCGGCTGACAGTCGGCGGCGTAGCTGGCGACCAACCAGGACGCGATGGTCCGGACGTATTCGTCCAGCTGTATGTGAGCCAGGTCCTCGGACTGATAGAGCAGCTCGTGTATGGTCGCCATGACCTGGATGCGGTCCATGGAATCGCCGACGAGGCTCCGAGCGCCGGATTCCGACGATTCGGCGCTCAAGGCGAGGAGGCTGGCGACCATCTGCAGGTTGTTCTTGACGCGGTGGTGTATCTCCTTGAGGAGCACCTCCTTCTCGGCGAGGTTGGCCATGGTGCGCTGGGCGGCCTCGGTCGCCTCGGTCACGTCGATGAAGACGACGACGATGCGCTCGCCTATGAGGGCGGCCTGGCCCCGGATGAGCTTGAAGCCGCCGTCCTTGCACGCCAGCCGACCGCTAAACGGCGGGAGATCCGGGCCGCCTGTCGCCAGCGCGCCTAGGTACGCGTCCCAATAGCGCCTAACCTCGGCGCGATAGTCCGGATCCGGATAGGCCAGGGGCCACCAGGCGTCTAAGTCGGACGCGTCCTCCTTAGTCCAGCCGTAGGCGGCCCGCATGGCCTTGTTCATGAGCGATACGGCGCCGTCGGCCTCTATCAAGGCCAGGGGCGCGGGCATGAAGTCCAATACGGCGGCCATGCGCCGCTCGTCCTCCTGCAGGGCGCGCTCGCGGAACGCCAGGGCCTCGGCCATGGCGCCGAGCTGGCGGCCCATGCTGGCGAACTCTTTGAAACGGCTCTCGGGAACGCCGGCGCCCGCCGTATAGTCGCCTTTGGCGATCGAGCGAGCCCTCGATAGCAGACGTTCCAGGTCGCGGCGCGTCGCATAGAGCATAAGGCCGCTAAAGGCGGCCGCCGACGCGAGGAAGGCTAAAGCCACGACTGAGACCGACGATAGGATGCTACGCTCGGCCGCCGCGTGGGTGTCGAGCGGTAGCCTATACACCACCGTCCAGCGCGACTCGTCCGAAACCGGGTGCCAGCTGACGAGCTCGCCGCTCCCGTCGCCCTCGTCCCAGAGTTGCCCCGGCCGCTCGCGGCCGGGGAACCAGGTCTCGAGCGCCGCCGAGCGCCGCTGACCTATGTACGCGGCGTCGGGGTGGGCGATATAGATGCCCCTTCGCCCGAGCACGGCGACCGCCCCGCGGCCGTTGGTCGGGAGCTCCGCCACGTAACGCCCTATCGCGCCCAGGTTCAGGTAGGCGACGGCGTTCATTCCGTCCGGCAGGGCCTTGTAGATAGCCACGATCGGTTCGTACTGACCGTCCTGCACGAAAGATGACGACACGTAGTATCGTTGGGCCGAATAGCCCTGCCTAAAGAATTCAGTCGAGGATAAATCGAAGCCGTACTCGGGCGACGAACGCGGCGCGACGAGCACCCCGCGTTCATCCAGGACGAAGGCCCGTTCGACGGCGGGATAGAGCTCGCGCAACGCGTCGAGCGAGGCGTCGCCTATGGCGGCCGCGAGCTCGAGCGCCGCAGCATGCTGGGAGAGGTAGGTCGACAGCTCATGGGCCAATGCCGCGCATAAGAGCCGGCTGGAGCTCTCGACGCCGTAACGGAGCTCCCGACGCAGGCGCGCGGCCGAGAACAGCCCTACCGCCGCGAGCGATACGGCGCTCAGGCCTATGAACACGAAACCGAGCAGGGTCGTCGCGCGGAGCCTATGGCCCTTGGGTATCATTCTACCTTACCGAGCACGGCTATCCGCCCGTCGCGCACGACTTTAAGGTACAGGCTACGCGTCGCGTCGCCGAACTCGTCGAGGCGTATCGTCCCTCCCTCTCCCGAGAATTCGCGCAGGCTTGAGAAGACGGGATACGGATCTTGGCCGCCCTTACCGGCCCGCTTCAGGCCTTCTTCGACGAAGCGCATGGCGTCCCAGGTCTGTATGGCCGAGAAACCGGGCGCCGAGCCGTAGACCGCCGCATAGCGGGCGACGAAAACTTCCAGCGCCGTATCCTCGAGGTCTATCTGATGCACGAAGCGAAGGCCCTCGACTGCCCTGCCGCCGCCGCGTATGAGGTCCTCGCTCGCGGCCCAGCCAGAGGCGAACAGCGGAGCGGCTAGCCCGCGTAGCGCGAGCGCCTGGCCGACGGTACCGGTATCGAGCGGGCTGGCTACGATGAGGACGCTCTTATAGGGCGCCGCGGAACGGCGGAGCTCCGCGATACGCTCAAAATCGATGCCGACGGGGTTCCTGAAGCGTATGGGCTCGAAGGCGAGCCCCGCTTCGAGCAGGGGGAGCTCATAGGTCTCGGCGTAGGCCGCGTTGAGCTCGGTAGAGAGTATGAGGACCGGAGCCAGGCCCTCCGCGCGGATGATACCGCCGAGCACGACGGCGTCGCGCTCCGAGCTCATGATGGTCCTGAAGAAGCGGTCGCGTAGCCCCGAGAGGCTCGCGGCGGTAGCGGACGGGCTCACGAGCACGAGGCCGAGCTCGTCCAGGACAGGAAGGGCCGCCTGGGCCGCGCCGCTCGTATAGGCGCCGACCGCTACGCGGACGCCGGCGGCGGACAGCTCGCGCAGCGCGCCGGGCAGGGCGGCGTTATCGCTCGCGTAGTCGCGGGTCTCGAGCCGGACCCGGCGCCCGCCTATGCCGCCGCGCTCGTTCAACTCCGCGACGTACAGCTCCGCCGCATCGCGCCCCTCGGTGCCCAGGACGTAATCCGGGCCTGAAAGGCTGGCGACGAAGCCGACGACCAGCTCGCTCGGCGGCGGCGAGCAAGATAAACCCAACGCGGGGATCGCCAAGCTTAGGAGGAGCCGGGAGCGGAGCGCGGCGGCAAGCGACGGACGGACGGACGGCTTCGGACGGCGGCGCGCCGCCGTCCGAACGGGCATGGATCTAAAGAGCCTCATACCGTAGAGTATGAGTCAGCTATCCCACGGCTTCAATATCCAGCCGGGGCCTATGGCCTAAAAACCGCCTAAAATCCGCCTTTAACGGCGCTGATAGCCATGAAGGTCAGGGCTATGACCAGGGAGGCGCCGACCGTGAGTGCGAGGCCGGCCTTGGCCATGTCCTTGATGCTGAAGTAGCCGGCGTTGAACGGGATCACGTTCGTCGGCGTCGTGGTCACCAGGATGAAAGCTAAGCTGGTCGTAAGCCCCGCGGCCAGGGTGATACCCGTCACGTCGATGCCGGTCGCCTTCCCGAGCCCTATGATGAGTGGGATCAGTATGGTGGCCGTCACGCTGTTCGATGAGAACACCACTTTAAGGAGGCAAACGCCCAGGGTGACCAGGAAGAGCTGCAGGAAGATCGGCACCTCGCCGATGCGCCCCAGGAGCGTGATAGCCAGCCACTCGGCCACGCCGGTTTTATAGAGGTAGGTGCCTAGCGATATGCCCGACACGATGAGGAGTATGCCGGCCCAGTCGATCTCGGACTCGATCTCCTTCCACTTGGCCTTGCTCATGCCGGGCATGAAGAAGAGGCAGGCGGCCAGGAGCGCAGGCATGGATATCTCTATGGCCATGCCCAAGGGCCCTTCGATGAGCGGCGTCGCCACCCAGGTGACGACGGTGAAGGCGAACACGAAGAGCGTGATCTTCTCCTCGCGGTTCATGGGGGGCATGGCCTTGAGCTCGGCCTTGAGCTCATCCTTGCTCACCTTGAGCCTAGCCATCTCGGGCGGGAAGAAGAGGAGGAGGACGCCCCAGGCCACCGGCAGGATCAGGATGGCCGAGGAGATCGGAAGAGCACACGTCTGAACTCCAGTCACCGAATACGAGCTCG
>CALKWG010000380.1 GCA_938004315.1 uncultured Spirochaetaceae bacterium | reverse complement strand
TGTCCGCGTCGAGCTCTATGGCCTTGAGGTAGCGCCTCTCGAAGCGCCCGGCCTTAATGGGCTTGCGGTACAGGACGTGGGGCTTCGGGGGCTTGGCGCCGGACGGCTTCTTTTCAGTCTTCTTCATCCCGGGCTCCTTCACAGCGCTTCGCCGACGCGGCGGGCCGAACCGATCGCCGCGCTTATGGCTTTGACCAACGGCAGTTTCTTCAGGGCGACGACCAGGGGACTCTTGGCTATGGCGGGCGCTAGGCGCTTACGGTAGGCGCGGACGCCTACGAGCCCGATCGCGAAGGCCGGTAGCCATAGGGCCAGGGCTGCCAAGATCCCGCCCGCTACCAGGGTGTCGTTGAAACGGGTGAGCGGGGCTATGGGCGCGTTGTAGATCGCCGTCAGGGTCGGCTCTAGCGCCGGATGGGTGAGGACTTCCCAGCCTAGCCCGTCGATCAGGGGCGCGGCCGCGACGGCCGCGGGCTTAAGGAGCGCCGCCGCCGCCAGCATGACCGCGTAATGGGCCTTGGTGAAGAAGAGGGCGAGGAAGAGGAGGGGCCAGAGCAGGTTGCCCGGGGGGATCAGGGCGAGCGCGAGGCCCGAGGCCAAGCCGGCGGCGACCTGGACGGAGCTGGCGTTCGAGCTCAAGGTAACGATGAATCGAGCTATCAACTTTATCATGGACCGTAGCCTCCGGATCGGCCCTAAGTATGAAGCCTCCCCCGCGGGCGATGCAAGCGGGACGCGCAGTCGCCCGCGCCTCGACGCCGCCCCGCGCGTAGCACCCGCCCGCCTTGTTTCCCTCCGGCTTCGGGTTTAGAATTGGCCGAGATGGAATCGATACCGATAGATACCGAAGGCGCTTCGCCGGTCGTGCTCGAGCTGATCTACCGGCTCAAGGTCTCCGACGTGATGACCCGCGAGCTGGTGACGGCGGCTCCCGGCGATAGCCTGCGCTCGGTGCAGCACCTGATGCGCGACCGGGGCATCACCGGAGCGCCCGTGCTGGACGGCGGGCGCCTGGTCGGTATCGTCAGCATCGGCGACGTCATCGCGGCCTTGGACGGCGGCTGGATCGACGAGCCGACCGAGTCGCGCATGACGCGGTCCGTCATCGTGCTCGAGGAGGACATGCCGCTGAGCTTCGCCATCAGCTACCTGAACCGCTACGGCTATCGGCGCTTCCCGGTCATGTCGCGCGACGGGGCCCTGGTCGGCATCGTCACCGCGGCCGACATCATCCGCGCGCTGCTCGTCGAGATGAACCGGGAGGTCGAGCGCCTGGAGTCGGGGCTGGCCCGGGAGAACGCCAGGCAGCGGGCCGCCCAGGCCGCGGGCGCCGGCGGGGGCGAAGGGCGGGAGCCCCTGCTCTTAAGCTTCACGACCCGGCGCTTCGACTTCGAGAACGCCGGCAAGGCATCTACCGAGCTCAAGAAGGCCCTCAAAGGCCAGGGCGTCGACCCGGCGACCATACGCCGCGCCGCCATCGCCAGCTACGAGCTGGAGCTCAACCAGGTGATCCATTCGTACGGCGGCATCATGGAGTTCAGCATCGGCGCCGACGGCGTCGAGATCCTGGCCAAGGATACGGGGCCCGGCATCCCCGACCTGGAGAGCGCCTTGACCGAGGGCTTCTCGACGGCCAACCAGTGGATACGGTCCCTGGGTTTCGGGGCGGGCCTGGGCCTGCCGAACGCCAAGCGCTCCAGCGACGAATTCTTCATCGAGTCGGCCCCGGGAAGCGGCACGACGGTACGGGCGCGCGTGCGTATCATAAGCGAGGAGAAGGCATGAATATAAGCGATTTAAAGGGTAGGCTCGGGCTCGAGGAGCTGCAGGGCGCGTACGAGGATAGGCCCCTGACGGGCGGCTATTCGTCCGACCTCCTGTCGGACGTGATGGCCAAGGCCGAGAAGGACCAGGCCCTGATCACCATCCAGGCGCATAAGAATACCGTGGCCGTGGCTACCTTGGTCGGCTTGGCCGCCGTGATCGTCTGCAACGCCCGGCCCGTGCCCCAGGACATGATCGACGCGGCCCGTGACGAGGGCGTAGCCGTCTTCCGTACGGGCATGACCCAGTTCCAGGCGGCGGGCCTCCTCTACGCGGCGCTCGGCTCCGGGGCCTAGGCTTTAGACGGGTTTGCTGGTCGCCTGCGACTTCCACAACCATAGCTGCCTCTCGCCCTGCGCCAGCCTCGAGCTCTCGCCCTCGCTCTTGGCCGCCCTGGCCAGGGAGCGAGGCCTCGGGCTCGTGGCCCTGACCGACCACAATAGCGCGTTGAACGCGCCGGCTTTCGCCGCCGCGGCCCGGCGCGAGGGCGTGGCGGCGCTCTACGGTATCGAAGCCTGTAGCGCCGAGGAGGTCCATGTGCTCTGCCTCTTCGACGAACCTGACGCGGCCTTGGCCTTCGGCGACTTTCTCGCCGAGCGTCTGCCTTCCTATCCCTACGACCCCGAGGCCTTAGGCGACCAGGCGGTGGTCGACGAGGACGATAACGTCGTCGACCTGCCCCAAACCTACTTCGGCGCGGCCCTCGAGCTGGGCTTCGACGAGCTCTGCGCCGGTGCGGCCGGCCTAGGCGCCCTCGTCGTGCCGGCCCATATCGACCGGCCGATGTTCGGGGCGATCGCCCAGCTAGGCTTCCTGCCGGACGGCCCCTACGCGGCCGTCGAATCCATACGCCCGTTGCCGCCCGAGGCCGCACGCGGCTATACGCGCATACGCGGCTCGGACGCCCACTACCCCGAGCACGTCGCCCGTCGGCCCTTCGGATTGGAGCTCGGCGCCGGCTGGATGAAGGCGGGCGGAAGGGTCGATCTAGTCGCCGTCCGGGGCGCGCTGGCGGCCGGCCTCGTACGCCTGCCGGACGAGCGGGGCTAGGCATGGACGAGCAGGGCGAGCGCGGCGGCGGACGGGTATCGACGCGGCCGGTCCTCACGGAGGCCGAGGCCGAGATCCTGGCCTTGAGCCTGGCCTTCGCCCGGGAATGCCGCGAGGGCTTGGCCGCCTCGGACGGCTTCCTTGAAGCGGAGCTCCTCGACGGCGCGCGCGCCGAGGGCTCGCGCCTGCAATACGCCGCGGGAAGCCTGGCGCTCTACCTCCGGCTGAGGCGCGGCGACCTCGCGCTCCGCGACGAACCCTTCGACCTGGCGGCCCTGACCCGGTCCTGCGCGGCGATAGCGGCCAGGCAGCTGCCGGGCTACGTCCGCTTCGGCGAGCTCGAGCTGCCGCCGACCGAGCTGCGCAACGACATCGAAGCCATGCACCGCCTCCTCTACGCCCTCGTCGCCCATGCGGCCGCCCTGGCCCGGGGCCGGCCGATATCGCTGAAGCTACGCTCGGACCGTTTCTTGGCGTATCTGGAGCTATCCCTGCCCCTCGACGGCTCGGACGAGGCGTCCGTCCCCTACGCGCTCCCATTCGCGGTGGAGCTCAGCGCTAGGCTGGCGCGTATCCTGGGCGGCGGGCTCGACTATGAGCGCGCCGCCGGCGAGGAGCGCTTCAAGCTCGTATTCCCCCTATCGATGCATTGGCGCGCCTCCGTAGGCGACGCCTCCGCAGGCGACGCGGCCGCGGGCGCGGGCGCGTCGCTCGCCGCTCCGTCGGCCGCGCCGGAACGGTCGGCGGCCCCGCCGCCGCCCCCGGCGGAGGCTCGCGCCGCGGGCTCGGAGACGATCCTGGTGGTCGACGCCGACGACGCGAGCCGCCGCCGCGTCGCCGAGCTCCTAGATCGGAAGAGCACACGTCTGAACTCCAGTCACCGAATACGATC
>CALKWG010000379.1 GCA_938004315.1 uncultured Spirochaetaceae bacterium | reverse complement strand
CATAAAATGAGCGATATTCGGAACCAAGAAAACCAGGTCGTCGTGGACGCCCGCGGCTTCGCCTGTCCCGAGCCGGTGATGATGGCCCGCTCGGCCTTGATGCGTAACAAGGATACCCCCGTACGCGTGCTCGTGGACACGGTCACCGCGAAGGATAATCTCCTGCGTCTGGCTAGCCGCGAGAAGCGCGACGCGACGGCTATCGAAGAAGGCGGCGCCTGGGCCGTCATCTTCAGTTAGGAGGCCCGCCATGACTCGGCTCGAGGGAGAGCGCGTGGTTTACTTGGACAACGCGGCGACGAGCTGGCCTAAGCCCACCTGCGTCGGCGAAGCCATGGCCGCGTTCCTAGCCGAGTCGGGCGGCAACCCGGGGCGCTCGGGCCACCGCCTGGCGCTGGCCGCCGGGCGCGCGGTGTACGAGGCCAGGGCGGCCGTCGCCGAGGTCTTGGGCGTAAGCGATCCCTTGCGGGTCGCCTTTATGCATAACGCGACCGCCGGCCTGAACGCGGCTTTGCTGTCCAGCCTACGGCCCGGCGATCGGGTCATCGCGATCGACGGGGCGCATAACGCCCTGGCTCGGCCCCTCTCGGCCCTGGCCGCCCGGGGCGTCGCGCTCGAATGGGCCGCGGCGCTGCCGGACGGACGACCGGACCTGAACGCGCTTGAGCGCTTGGTTGCGAGGCCGGCGCGGCTCGTCGCCGTCACCCATGGCTCCAATGTCTCGGGCGCCCTGGCGCCGCTGCCTGAAATCATGAATTTGGCCGATCGCGCCCGGGCGCCCCTCCTCATAGACGCGGCCCAGACCGCCGGCTCATTTGAAATCGAGCTTGACCGACTGGGGAAGGCCCTTGTGGCCTTTACCGGCCACAAGGGCATGCTCGGCCCCGGCGGTACGGGCGGCTTGGCTTTCGGCGCGGCGCTCGACCTAGAAGCCTTTACGCCGGCCATACGCGGCGGCACGGGAAGCGCCTCCGAGTCGGAGGAGCAGCCGCCCTTCATGCCCGATCGCTTCGAGGCCGGCACGCATAACGGCCCGGGGCTGGCGGGCCTAGCCGCGTCCTTAGCCTGGATAGCCGAACGCGGCCGCGCGGAACTACGGCAGCGCGAATGGGCGCTCGTCGCGCGCCTCATGGAAGGGCTACAGGCGCTGCCTGGGCTTAGGCTCTATGGGCCCGAGCCAGGGCTTGATCGCTGCCCCGTGGTCTCGTTCTCGCTCAAGGACATGGATGCGGCGAGCGTCGCGCTCGCCCTCGACGAGGAGGCGGGCGTCCTGTGCCGCGTAGGCCTTCATTGCGCCCCGCGGGCTCATCGCGTCCTAGGGAGCTTCCCCGACGGGCTTCTGCGCTGGGCTCC
>CALKWG010000378.1 GCA_938004315.1 uncultured Spirochaetaceae bacterium | reverse complement strand
CACCGAGATCTACACTCTTTCCCTACACGACGCTCTTCCGATCTGCTCGTCGCGCTGAACTCTTCCGACAGCGACGCGTTGTGCTGGATGACCGAATCGAGTTGGGCGATAGCCTTGTTGATCTGCTGGGCGCCGGAGTCCTGCTCGCGGCTGGCCACGCTGATCTCCTGCACGAGCTCCGCGGTCTTCTGTATGTCCGGCACCATGCCGTCCAGCATCGTCCCGGCGCGCTCCGCCACGTCGACGCTGCGCTTGGACAGCTCCGAGATCTCGCCGGCCGCGCTCCTGCTCCTTTCGGCGAGCTTACCGACCTCGCTGGCCACGACGGCGAAGCCCTTGCCGTGCTCGCCGGCCCGCGCCGCCTCGATGCTGGCGTTCAAGGACAGCATGTTCGTCTGCCGCGCGATCTCCTCGATGATCGCGATCTTCTCCGCGATCTGGCGCATGGCGCTCACCGTCTCGCGCACGGCCTCGGCCCCCGCTTGGGCGTCCTTGGCCGCCTTGGTCGCGATCTGCTCGGTCTGGATGGCGTTGTCGGCGTTCTGCTTGATATTGGCGCTCATCTCCTCGACGCTCGCCGACACCTCCTCCGCGCTGGCCGCCTGCTCCGTGGCCCCGCTGGACAGCTGCTGGCTGGAGCTCGTGATCCCGTCGATGCCCTTGGACATCTGCTCGGAGGCTAGGGCCAGCTCGGTGGAGCCGCCCTTGACCTGGCCGCTCGCCGACTGGACCTCGCCCACCACCTCGCGCAGACGCTCTATGGTCTGGTTGAAGGAGCCGGCCAGGACGCCCAGCTCGTCGCCGCGGAGGCTGATGCCGGCGCGGGTATCTATCATGAGGTCGCCGTGCGCCAAGCGTTGCGCCGCGGCATTCAGGACGAGGATGGGTTTGGTAAACCCGGCGGCGAGCAAGTAGATAGCGACCGCGCCCAGGCCGAGCGCCGCGGCCCCGACGGCCAAGAGCGTGCCTAAGAACGCGTAGAGCGGGCCGTAGATATCCGACAGCGGGCCTTCGGCGACCAATACCCAACCCGTGCCGGACATCCTATACGCGGCCAGGAAGGTCCCGCCGCTTCGGTCGATTACGAAGCGGTAGGGCTCGCGGCTTAAGGACTGAAGGACATCCTGCCGTTTCCTCCGCTCGAAGTAATTCGCCTTGAGTACGTCCTCTTCCTTATCCGCGGTTATGTAGAGGCCCTCCGCGTTCAAGAGATAGTTCTGCGCGTTCTCCGTTACGCTCATCGCCCGCACGAAGCTCTGAACCTGGGTGAGGAGCACGTCTAGGCCGACCACGCCGAGTATCGGCCCTTGGGCCCGCTGGGCTCGCAAGGCGACCGTCACGATGAGCTCCCCCGTATTAGCGTCGATATAGGGCAGGGTCAGGATGGGAGCGGCCGAGCGCATGGCGTCTATGAACCAGCCGCGGCCGGCGTGGTCCCAGCCGGCCGGAGGCACCCAGATCGGAAGAGCGTCGTGTAGGGAAAGAGTGTAGATCTCGGTGGGCG
>CALKWG010000377.1 GCA_938004315.1 uncultured Spirochaetaceae bacterium | reverse complement strand
TCGCGCCGGCCTTTCAGACGCCTTCATCGTCGTATCCAACGAGCTCGACGAGGATATCATCGTCCGCCTCGTGGCCGAGGGGGCCCCGGTGGACGTCTGGGGCGTGGGCACCCACCTCGTTACCGGTGGCACGGAGGCCTCGTTCACCGGTGTCTACAAGCTGGCGGCCGTGGAGCGCGGGGGCCAGCTCGTCCCAACCATGAAATTCTCCGACAACCCGGACAAGATGACCAACCCCGGCGTCAAGGAGGCCTACAGGCTCTACGACGACGCGGGCATGGCCGTGGCCGACGTCCTGACCCTCGAAGGCGACAAGATCGAGGCCGGTGTCCCGCGCACCTTCCACCATCCCTCGCTCGACCCGCGGCGCTTCGCCATAGCGCCCTGCTCCCAGCCCAAGCGCCTCATGTCGCGCGTGATGGCGGGCGGGAAGCGCCTGCGCCCGGCCGAGGCCCTGCCGCTCATACGCGAGCGCGCGCAGGCCGAGCTCGCGCACTTCGACCATACCTACCTGCGTATGCTCAACCCGCACGTCTACCGCGTGTCGATCACCGAGGAGCTCAGGGCCATGAAGCTGGGCTTCGTGGAGCGCTTCAGGAACGGCCGGGTAGGCTAGGCGGGGAGCCGCTCAGAGGCCGGCCGACCGTCGCCGAATCGCGAGTTTCGTCAGGTAGAGGGCGGCGAGCGCGAGGATAAGGGCTAGCTTGATCATCTCGGCGGCGGCTCCGTTCTTTACGGGGGGGCCTAGGATGACGCCGCCTGGCGTCGGGCGCCGCCATTCTTCGGGGGGTATGGCCGCGAGCTCGACGAAGTCTGCTTCGGCCGCGCCGTCCGAGCGCATGCGCCGCGCGGCGGGCTGCCGGTCGGCGCCGAGGGCGCGGGCCTCCCATGCCGTCCAGACGGCCAGGGCGGCGTCGCCGTCGGCCAAGGCCGCCTCGCCCAGGCTCAGGTCCGCCCGGACGTCCCAGCCCGCCGCTACCAAGGCGCCCCTGGCCATTCCCGGCTCGATGACCAGCCCGTCGTAGCCGGCCTCCGCGCGCGAGAGGCTCAGGACGCCCCGACGACCGTGTCCCCCGCCTTCCGCGATCGCCGCCGTGATCGGCCCGGCCGAGCGCCCGGCGCTCGAGTGGGCTATGGTAGCCGCGACGACGCGCCGTGCCCTTTCCGCCGGCGAGGGGTCGTCATCGGGCTGCGGGGCCGTTCGCGCGCGCGGCCGCTGGGGAGCCCCAAGGCCGGCCAGCTCGAATTCTACCGCCCCGCCGTCCCAGCTAAGTCGGTAGCGCCCCGGATCGCGGAGGTATACCCGTACAAGGTCTTCATCCGGCTCGATACGCCAGGCCTCCGGCGGTAGCCGGCGCCAGATTCCGTCCGTTCCCATGAAGCTCAAGCTATCCGGCGCCGCGCTGCCCGACGCGATGAACGACGCGCGTCCCCAGCCCCCGGCCCAGGGGCCGCCCGCCGGACGCATCGCGGATGGGACGAGGGCCCTCAGTTCTTGCCAGCCGAGCTCCATGGCCGTAAAGCCGCGGGCCTCCGGCCCGAGCTCGTCGCAGAATAGGACGACGCTCGCGTAGCGCCTCAGCTTCGGGCCGGAGATCAGCGCGTAGTCGACGCCTAGGAAAGGCTCCGATGACTCGAGCGCCGCCGTGAACTCCTCCGGCGACGAGGCCTGCTCGATAAGCGCGTCGGCGCGCTTTAAGATCGGCTTAGCGCTTCCCCGCTCGGCGCTCAGGAGGTAGAGCGCGGCTAGCGAACCCGAGCGCGTCGCCTCGAAGGCCTCCCGCGCGGCCGCGTCGATGGGCCTGGCTCCCGGCCGCCCCCAGCGCATCGAGGCGGAGCAGTCGATCACCCAGGCGATGCGTCCGCTGTCCGGCTCGGCTTCGGCGGCCGCGTCGGGCGTCCGGGCGCCGACGAGCGCCAAGGCTAGATAGGCCGACGCGGCCAGCGCCGCCGCCGCGTCCAGGGCGGTGTCGTAGCCGGCCCGCAGGCGCCGGAAGAGCGGCCCCGAGCGCCGGGACGCCCCGGATGAGGGAAGGAGCCCATGCGGGTAGACGACCCGGCGCTTACGGCGCAGGGCCACGAAGGCCAGCGCCGCGACCGGCGCCAGGAGCGCGGCGGCCCAGGCGGCGAACTCAAGCATAGAGGAGCTCCAAGAAGTCACGATACAGGCCTATCCGCACGCCCGCCTCCGAGCCCGGATCGAGCCGCCGGTAGGCGACGCCGCGCCCGAGCGACGAGAGGCGCCGATCCAGCGCGAGTTCGCCGCTTCGCCAAGCCTCCCGGGCAGCGCGGTCCCAGGGTTCGGAGCGCTCATCCCCCGACTCGGGATCGCGGACCAGGAGCTCGCCGTCTTCGCCGGCCAAAGGCAAAGCCGCGCGTATTAAGAATAGGAGCGATCCGGCTGCCGGCCGATACCGGAAAACATTTTCGTGGAAGTCGGAGACCAGGACGACGCGGCGCGCCTCGCCGCGGGCCTCGAGCGCCGCTAAGGCGCGGTCGTAGCCAGAGCCGCCCGCCGGCTCCCAGCGGGCGAGCAGCCGCTCCAGGGCGGCCAAGTCGGCGCTCCTATGGAGCGCTACCCCCGGGCCCAGCCCGTGGCCGTCGAAGAAGCGGCACAGGGCTCCTATGCCTAACGCCGCGGCCAGGTAGCCCAACGAGGCGGCCATGGCCAGGCAGGCGTCTCGCTCGGCCAAGGCCATGCTAGCCGACGAATCGAGGAGGATGGTGACGCGTTCGCCGAGCTCCTCATAGTATTCCTTGACGTAGGCACGGCCGCAGCGGCCGTAGAGCCGCCAGTCGATGGCGCGCGGGTCGTCGAAGTACTGGTACTCGCGGATGCTCCGTAGGTCGAAGCTCGAGCCCTTGCGCCTGAACGGCGGCCGCCTGGCGCCCGCGCTACCGGAGCGCGGGGCGCGTAGGTTGCGGCGCATGAACGAGGCGGCCAGGGACGAGCAGCCTGCGTCGACGAGGCTCAAAGGCGGCCTTCCTCCCCGGAGCGCGACGGCGCGGCGGGACGGGAGAACTCTCGGCGGGCCGCGCCGAGGGCCTCGGCCAGCACGGCCTCGCTACCCACGCCGTCGGCGTCGGCGTCGAAGCTCGTGATGACGCGGTGGGCGCAGACTTCGTCGAGGAGCTCGTCGACGTCGTCGTAAGAGGCGTTCGGCGCGCCGCGTAGGGCGGCGCGGGCCTTCGCGGCCGCCTCCAGGGCCAGCGCGGCCCGGGGCGAGGCGCCGTAGCGCGCGTAGCGCCTGACCAAGGCAGATGACGAGCGGTCCGGGTGGGTCTCCTCGATTATCCTGGCCACGTAGGGCCTCAGCCCGTCCGGGGCGGGGTAGATCCTGGATAGCTCGGCCCAGAGCGAGCGCAGGCGGGCCGGATCGACGGAGAGGCGGCCGAGCGCCGGCGCCTCGCGGTCGGCCAGCTCCATGATGGCTAGGAGCTCGTTCATCGCCGGCATGGAGAAGCTGAGTCGCATGAAGAAGCGATCCAGCTGGGCCTCCGGCAGGGGATAGGTTCCCTCGAGCTCGATGGGATTCTGCGTCGCCAGCACCATGAAAGGCCGCGGCAGCTCGTAAGCCTCCCCGAGGAAGCTGATACGACCCTCCTCCATGGCCTCTAAGAAGGCCGATTGGGTCTTAGGCGTCGCCCGGTTGATCTCGTCGCCGAGCACTACGTTGGCGAAGATCGGGCCTTTGTAGAAGCGGAAGCGCCGGCCCTCGGGCCCCTCCTCGAGCAGGTTCGAACCGATGATATCGAGGGGCATGAGGTCGGGCGTGAATTGGATACGGCTGAAGGCCAGCCCCAGGTACTCGGACCAGGCCTTGGCCAGGCTCGTCTTGCCTAAGCCCGGCGCGCCTTCTAGGAGTACGTTGCCGCCGCAGAGGAAGGCGATAAAAAGACGCTCCAGGCAGCGCTCCGCGCCTTTTATGCGGCTTCCCAAGGCGGTCGCATAGGCGCCGTAGCAGCAGCGTAGCTCGCGGAGGCGGGGCTCAAGCTCGGTCGTATCCATAGAACACACCTCGTATGACCAGTCTGCGCTCCGCCGCGTAGGCGAGCGCCACGAAGGCTATCAGGTTGAACGCGCCGCCGACCGGGGCCGCGACCCGTACGGGCAGGGCGAGCGCGGCGGCGTTAAAGGCCAGGTGCCAGGCCAGCCCCAAGGCAGGCGCGGCCCAGCCGGGGCCCGCGGCCTCGCCCGTATCCGCCCGGTCCCAGGCTAGGGCGTAGAGCACGGCGGCGTTCAGGTGCACGGGCATCGCGTAGAGCAGGCGCCAAAACGAGGCGGCGTCGGGGAAGGCCAGGAAGTAGCTCAGGTTCTCCGCCGCGCCGAAGGACCAGCCCGCCAGGGCGGCCATGCCCCAGAGCGCGCGCCCGCGCCTCCTTGCGTCGGGCAGGGCCCGCCGAAGGAACAGGGCGAAAAGCCCGATGAGGCCCCATCGTAGCGCCTCCTCGCTCAAGGCGGCGGGCGCCGTCCGCATGAAGGCGGCCGCGTAGCTCCCGGCGTCCAAGGCTACGGCGACGAGCCCGCTGAGGGCGGCCAGGGGGCGCTGCACCCATCCGGCCAGGGCCCAACTGCAAAGCCCTCCCGCCGCGGCGAGTGCGCCCCGTAGGAGCGGAGAACTCAGGCGAACGGCCGCCAGCCAGGAACGCCGGCTCACGGCGCCCTCTCCCGCTCGATCGCGGCCCAAGCCTCTCGAAGCGCCTGCATGCCGACATCGACCGCCGGTTCCGCGCGGATGCGCCGCTCGAAGGAGCCGTAGTACGCCTCGAGCGCGGCTTGCGCAAGCGCGGGGCTCGATAGCTCGCCCAAGACCCGCTCGAGGCCGCCGCGCTCCGTGAGTATGCGTTCGATACGCGAACGATAGTCGCCCAAGGGGTCTTGGACGAGCGAGCGGCCGGTACCTTCGTAACCGGCCGGGCCGACGCCTTCGCGCGGCTCGCGCGACTCGGGTAGGCCTTGCGACGTTTTCGGCCCGCCGTCAGCGCCTTGGCCGGCAACGGCCTCCGCGCTCCGCTCCTCCGCAGCCTCCGGGGGGCGCTCGTTCCCGCCACCCGGGTCTCGGCCGAGTCGGGATCCCGCTCCCCGCCGTTCGGGGAGCGGCGCGGCCCCCTCGGCGCCGCGTCCCTCCGCGCGCGGGGCGGCGACGACCTCGCCGGATCGGCCGTCCTCGGCCGCCTCCGCGCGCCGCGCCCTTGCAGCCGCGCCGTCCGCCTGCGCGTCCCGCTCCTCCGCCCGAGGGACGACGAGGGCCGAGCGGTCAGGGTAGCCCAGGCCGTAGCCCATGCCCGCCCGTAGGCTCACGGCCTGCGCGGCTATGAACAGAGCCAGTCCCAAAACAAGCGAGGCCGTCGGCGCCCGGCGCAATAATGCTCGCACGGACCTATCGTCGCCGCCTTCGCGAGCGCGGTCCCAAGCTCTAACATCGGCAGTCCTGAGCGTCGCCAGCGCGGCGGCCCTGAGCTCATCGTTCTGGCCTCGGTTCCTCGCAGAAAAATAACTCTCAATCGAGGCGCCCGCGTCTATCGCCCGCATCATGGCGGCGAAGGGCTCGCCCGAGGGCGGCCAGACCAGGATCGGCCAGACTAGACCGGCGACCGAGAGCAGGATGGCGTAGTACGCCGTCGCGCCGTAGTCCCACAGGGCCGCCGTTAAGCTCGCCGCCCCCCAAACCGCCGCCCACAGGCCGACGGCTATGGAGGCGCGCCGACCTAGCCGTCGTAAAAACGCCGCTCTCGCCGCAGCGTCGACGAGGGAGAGCGCCTCGTCTCGCCTCCTAAAACCTCGCCGACCCCGACCTCCTACGCCGCCGTCTCCGCCGCCCCCGTCTCCGGCGCCCCGATAGCCGCTCACGGCCGTATCCTCCATGCGGCGCTCAAGCCCAGGCTTAAGGCGAAGAAGAGCAGGACCCAGGATCGGGCGTCGCGCGGATAGCAGAAGAACGGCGTGCGATAGCGCCGCGCCGCGTCGAATGAAGCGTCAGTCCTAGCGCCAAGGCCCCCGTTCCGGTAGACGCCGAGCTTAAGGACGGTCGCGCCGCCGTCCTGCACGATGAGCGTGTATGGACCTCCGGGCGCGGGGGCGAGCTCGACCGACCAGAGCCCCGGCCCCCGGGTTAAGAAGCCGCGCTCGGCCTCGACCCCGGCGGCCGAGCTCAGGATCAGCCGGGGCGCGAGGAGGCCGTCGCCTTCTATGACGAGCTGCAGCCCGTCCGCCGTCTCGCTCAAGGAGGCCGCGGGCCTGCCGCGCCTAAGGAGCGGGCCTATCGTCGCCGTGAAAGCCCCTAGGCCGGTTTCGTCCCCGAAGAAAGCGCCGCTGTAGCGGCCGTAGAGGTCGCTTGAGAAGACCGCGGCCGTACGGCCGACGAGCTCTACCGAGGCCAGGAGCGGGTCCCCCGGCTCGGAGGCCACGCTTACGAGCGCCCCGGCCTTGGGCGAGAGGAGCGCCATGCCCGAGACCGAGCCGGCGGGGAAGGCGCCGTAGGCCACGAGCTTGGCCTCCCCCTCCTTGAAGGCCACGCGGGAGGCGCGCTTACGGTCCTCGACGATGAGCGACGGGATAGCCGCCTGGTCGAGCGCCCGATAGAACGCGCCGCCCGAGCCCTCCGTCATAGTGCGCAAGGCCGCAGGGTCGTAATCCGCCCCGACGGCGACGGCCGATACGCTGATGCCGCGCGCCGCCGCCCAGGCGGCTAAGCCGGCGAAATCGGCCGGCTCCGTAATGCCGTCGGAGACTATCACCGCGTGGCGCGTCGCCCGCGGCGCGGCCGCCAAGGCCTCGAGCCCGTCGCGCAGCGCCGGATAGAGCCTCGTGCCCCCGCCCGCCGCCAAGGGCGCGATGGCGGCCGCCGGGTCGAGCGCGCCGGCCTCCTCGAAGCGATAGACCCAGGCGTGATCCTCGGAGAAGGCGACGAGGCCGACCAGATCCTTGGGCTTCAGGTTGCCCAGCGTCTCCAGCCCCGTCAGCTTGGCCAAGGACAGCTTATCGCCGTACATCGATCCCGACCGGTCCAGGACGATGAGGAGCGCCATGTCAGGCAGGTCCTTAAGCTCGCGCGGGGCCAGCTCTACCGGCAGGAGCCGCTCAAGGAGGGGCGCGTCGCCGCGCCGGCCGAATTCAGGCGAGTCGGCTACGGCCAGGAGGCTCAGCCAGCCCCTGGCCAGGGCTTCCGCCAGGCTTCGTTCAGCCGCGCTCCCGAGCGAGGCGAGGGCCACCCCGTCCAAGACCAGAAGCTCGTAGGCTCGGAGATCCAGGCCGGCCAGCTCCGCCGGCGAAGCCTTGCGCAGCGGGTAGAGCGCCTCGAGGGCGCTCCGTCGCTCGGGTCGCTCCGTGATAAAAAGCATGGCCGGCTCCGCGTCGCGTACGGCCAGGAGCCGCGCGGCCGAACGCCATTCTGTACCGTCGGCGTAGCGCGCCGTAAGCTCCAGCTCCGTCGCGCCGCCGATGGCTTCAGCCTCGTCTAGGCTCAGCCTAAGCTTACGCCCCGGCTCCAGGAGCGTCCCCGGCGGCCCGGCCGACGCGAGCCTTCCGCCTAGCCGGAGCTCCAGCCGATCCGCCTCCGCGGCGCGCGGCGAAAGGAGCAGGGTCAGCGCCGCTCCGGCCGCGTCGGCTCCGAAGGACAGCGACCAAGCGGACAAAGGCGCGTCGGGCCGCCAGCCGGCGGTCGAACCTGCCGTCGCCCCATCTCCCGTAAAGGCTAAGGACGCGCCGCGCTCGCGTAGGAGGCGCTCGGCTTCGCGATAGGCGTAGGCCGGCGCCGGCTCGTCGCCTAAGAGGATCGTCGGCGCTAAGGGGCCGCTCCCCGGGCCTTGCCAGCTCGCGTCCGCCTCGGAGCCTTCCCCGAAGGCCGCCCGCAGCGCCCCGTCCAGCCCGAGCTCCCGCGCGTCCAAGCTCGTCTCGCGGACCAGCGCGCGCGGCACGGGCAAGGGCAGGTTTAAGGCCGCCGCCGCGAGGCAGAGGAGGGGTAGGTAGGCCGCCGCCCTACTGAGCGTCGATTTTTCCTTGTACGCGCGCATCTTTCAGCCTATTCTACTAGCGTAGGCTACCGGCCGCAATGAAAAGGACGCAGCATGGACACACGTAACCTCGACCCCTTCGTACGCGCGCTCACCGGCGCCTTCTCCCAGATGTTCGGCCTCGAGCTCGTAGCCTCGCCCCCGCGCGAGATCGTCGGCCCCGAGGACCACGCCTGGGAGCTGTCTGGCATCCTGGGCATCGCCGGCCAGGCCCAGGGCATCGTCGCCGTGCGCCTGCCCGCCGGCCTCGTAGACGAACTCTTGGCCTCCTCGGGCGTCCGCACCGAAAGCGAGGAGGAGCGCAAGGCCACGGTCTCGGGCCTCGTCGGCGAGATCACCAACATCGTCGCCGGCAACGCCATAGCCGACTTCCCCGAGCTGGAGCTGGACATCGCCCCGCCCATCGTCATCAAGGGTAAGAACCACCAGATCAGCTGGCCGCGCATAGCCCCCGTCCTGGGCGTCGCCTTCCAGAGCCCCAAAGGCCCCTGCGAACTCGCCCTCTGCTTTAAGCGCTAGCTTTTGGTGTTTTGGGGGCCTTCCGGGCCCCTTGAACGGGGCCCGGAACCGGGCTCTCCGCTCCAAGCCCCGGCCCGCGGGCCGGGGTCTTTCCGCTTCGATCCCTGGCCCATCGCCTTCGGATGCCTAGTTTTCGATTATAGCCTGACCCGCGCCGCCCGGCCGCCCGTCCTAAAGCCCCGGGCCTCGTAAAAACCCAGCGCAAACGCGTTCGACTCCAAGCAAAAGAGGTAGGGCGGCTCGTCGCCGGCCGCGCGTATCGCGTTCACGGAGGCCGCCAAGAGCGACGATCCCAGCCCGGAGCGCCTATGCGCCTTGGCAACGGCGATTAGATCGATCTCGGCCCCCGACAGGAGGGCGAAGCCGACCGGCTCGTCATCATGCTCGATCAGTAAAAGCTCCCCCCGCTGAGAGGCCTTAAGCCAGCTTTCCGCATGAACGTCGCGTTCAGGCGCGAAGATAGCCCCTACCCCCGGCGCGAAGGTATGAGCCAAAGCCGCATCCAAGAGCGCGCAGACTGAATCGGCGAGGGCCGGCGCGTAGGCGGAAAACTCGTAGCCCCTAGCGAGCGCGGTCGGGGAAGGCGAGTCCCGCTCGGGCGGGAGGATGAGCTCCCGTACGACCAAGGGCTCCTCGCCCGGCGCGAATCCGCGGGCAAGGGCCGCGAGCGCTCGGTCGTCGGCCGGGTACCAGAACTCCGCCGGCCCGGCGGCCTCGGCGCGTTCGGCCGTCAAAAGCGCGGATAGCTCGCGCGCGGCTTCGTCTTGAACGGGCCCGTCGAACGCCGCCTGAATATGGCGGCAGCCATCCAATTCAAACGAGCAATAGACGCCATACGACGCGCCGTCGTCAAAATAACGCTCGCGGATAAGGCGGGCCTCGCCGTTGGGATCATGCCGGTTCAGGTAAAGCGCTCGCTCGCCCCGGTCGATGGTCCGTAAGAGCGCGGCGTAGCGGGCCGCTTCGTCGCTTTTTATTGGCCGGGTCGGCGGATCATACACGGCGCTACCCCCGATTGCGTAGATAAGCGCCATATCCTACGCCAGGTATTGAAGGGCGGCAAGCGAAGGTACCGATCAAAGCGAGTTGTCCTCTGCGCGACCGGCGCTGACAAAGCGGCCGATAACGTTTAGCATAGGTATATGGACGAAAAGTACGCCGCCGCCGGTCTGCGCCGGCTCCGCGAGTATGGTATTACGATTGGCTCTTTGCCGCCTGGCAGGCTCAACGGCATAGGCGACGTCCCCGGCGTTCGGGTAGGCCACCTGACGCTGAGCGAGGGCGCTATCCAGACCGGCGTGACGGCTATAGTCCCCCACGAAGGAAACCTGTTCCAAGAGAAGCTCGAGGCCGCCATGCATGTGATCAACGGCTTTGGGAAGAGCGCAGGCCTCATGCAGGTAGCCGAGCTTGGCTCCATCGAGACGCCCATTATACTGACCAATACCCTGAGCGTGGGCGCGGCGGCCACCGGTCTCGTACGCTTCATGCTGGCAGCGAACCCGGACATCGGCGTAGATACCGGTACGGTCAATCCGCTCGTATTCGAGTGCAACGACGGCTACCTGAACGATATTCGCGGCCTCCACGTAAAAGAGGACCACGTCGCCATGGCCATCGCCGCCGCGACCGAAGCGGTAGAGGAGGGAAGCGTCGGCGCCGGGACCGGGATGTCGTGTTACGGACTCAAAGGGGGCATCGGCACGGCCTCGCGCCGCTTCGCGTTAGACGGGAGGGATCGCCACCTGGGCGTCCTCGTCCTTACGAACATGGGTAGGCTCGCCGACCTCGTCGTAGACGGGCGGCCCCTCGGTCGCGATATCGCCGCGCGACGAGCGGAGCGCGACGGCGCCGCGAGGGACCAGGGCTCGATCATCGTGATCATCGCCACCGACGCGCCGCTGGACGCGCGGCAGCTCGGCCGCCTCTGCCGCCGGGCCGAGGTGGGCATAGCCCGAACCGGCAACATGCTCTCAGGCGGCTCGGGCGAGATCGCCCTGGCCTTTTCTACGGCATATCGCATCCCGCATTATCCCGCGGCGGATAGTATGCATCGGCAGGTGATCCACGAGGATAAACTAGACCTGCTCTTCCGCGCGCTCATCGAGAGCGTCGAGGAGGCGATCCTGAACTCCATGCTCGCCTCGCCAGCCTGCGTCGGCCGGGACGGGCACAAGAGGGAGAGCCTGGGCGAGCTGTGCGGAGGATTCATCAAGCGTTCGTAGCGTCGTCTTTGGCGCTGAAGAGATGAGATTCCGCTCGGCTCTAATGCGATCAGGCCGAGGGCTTAAATCGCTCGCCCGCTGGATCCTCTCGAGAATAGAGCCGTTGACCGACCCGACGTATATGTTCCTTCAAACTTTCGTTCGAAAGTTCATCGTAGATGGAGAGGTCGATAGTCCAAGGCAGAAGAAGCAGATCGGAAGAGCACACGTCTGAACTCCAGTAACCGAATACGAACTAGTATGACGTCTTCTGCTTGAAAAAAAAAAAAGAGAAACAACTATGAAAACAAAGGACAAACAAGATGCACATGACTCGAACCTGACTCAATAAATCGACAACAATAACCCATATCAACCGCAACCTATAGACAGATTGCAAGTATGTAGACAACCGAACAAGAA
>CALKWG010000376.1 GCA_938004315.1 uncultured Spirochaetaceae bacterium | reverse complement strand
CGCGGTCGAAGGCGGCGTCCTGGGCTTCTAAGGCGGCGCCTTGGGCGGCCGCGGCTAGGTCGGGCGCCTGGCGAACGGGGGCCAGGGCGTGCTCGATCGGGCGGTAGCGATAGAGGCCGGCTCCTATGCCGGCTACGCGCCTGACGTAGACGAAGAGCTCCAAAGGATGGCGGCAGCCGCCCGAGGGGACGGTGCGCAGGGCCCAGACGGTCCCGGGGCGCTTGGCTTTCTCCGGTTGCTTCATGCCGGCGCTGGCCCAGAGGAGGAAGGATAGTTCTTCTTGGCTGAGCTCCTGGGGGGCGTAGGCGCGGCGGCTCTTACGGTCGGCGGTGACCGACTCGAAGCTGGCGGAACCGAGATGGCGGACGGTCTCGGGGGCGGGCAGGGGGATAAGGGACTCTACTCCCGCGGCGGCAGGCGACGCTTCCCCGGCTACGCCGTCGGCCGCGCCGAGCGGGACTTGCAGGGGCGGCGGCGCGATGCCCAGGCGCTGGTCGCTAGGGATGATGTCGACGGGCACGAGGTCGGCCTTAAGGATGCGGCGGCAGGCGGCGGCTTTGCGCTTCAGCTCGGCGTCTTGGGACGGGCTACGGACTTCAGGCTGCTTGCGCGCGGCGCGCTCTTCCTCGAAGCGTTCGTCGGCTTCTTTAAGGTCTTGTAGGAATTGGTCGACTTCGCTCTCGGCGCTGTCCCAGCTGGCCATGAGGCGGACGAGGCCGCCTTCCCAGTCGTAGAAGAAGCGTTTGGCCTTGAGTTCGTTCGCCAGGGCCGGCGCCATCATGACGAAGACGGCGTTGGTATCGACGCTGAAGGCGGGGTTGAAGCGCAGCGCTGACGCGCCATCGGCCAGGCGCCGGGCCATGGCGTTGGCGTGGGCGGCGTTCGTAAGCCACAGATCGTCTTTTACGTAGGCCAGGAACTGGGCGGCCAGGAAGCGCATTTTGCTGGAGAGCTGGAGGTGGGCCTTGCGCAGGCGCTCGGTGTCGAGGGCCGGGGCCGCCTCGCCTTCGGTCGCCTTAAGGCTCGCGCCGGCGCGGGCGGCGAAGGCGGCGCGCGGGGCGAAGACGACGGCCTCGCCGAACATGAGGCCGTTCTTGGTGCCGCCGAAGCAGATGACGTCGGCCGCTCCGACGGCGGCGCGCAGGGCGGCGGCGGCATCAATCCCGGCCGCGGCGACGGGGTTGTTGGCAGCGGCGCCAGGGGGCCCGGCGGCCGCCGAGATGGTGGCCGCGGCCGAGCCTCCCGCGGGCGCCAAGAACGCCGCCGCGTTGGCGAGGCGAGCCCCGTCGATATGCACGGACATGCCGCGCTCGTGCGCGATGCGGATAAGCTCGTTCAGTTCGTCGGGCCGATAGACGGTGCCGAGCTCGGTGGGCTGGCTTAAGGACAGGACCCGCGGGGCGGGTTTATGCATATCTTCGTAATGCGCGATGGCGTCGAGGAGTTCGTAGGCCTGGATCTTGCCTTCTTCGTGGGGTAGCGGTACGAGTTGGGCGCCGACGACGGCGGTCGGGCCGCCGGTTTCGTCCACGAGGATATGGGCGCAGGAGGAGCAGAAGACGGCGTCGGCGTGGCCTGCCAGGCAACCTAAGGCGTAGACGTTAGCGCCGGTGCCGTTCATGGCGAAGCGAACCTGATAGCCGTCGCCGAAGAGCCCGGCGACGGCGCGCTCGGCTTCTTCGGTCAAGGGGTCGTGCCCGTAGCCGATGGCGTGGCCTTGGTTGGCGGCGGCCAAGGCGGCCATGACCGCCGGGTGCACCGCCGCGTTGTTGTCGCTGGCGAACCATCGATCTATGTTTTGCATATTCGGTCTCCTCGATGAAGCAAGCGACTACCACGCGTCGCCTCGGAAGTTCATTGTGGATGAAAAATGCGCGGGGCGCAAGCGCGGGCTTCTACGCCGCCGTATTAGGGACGGAGGCGCCTATGATAATCGAAGTAAGTCCATTCATCGACATCGTATTTAAGCGGCTATTCGGCAGCCCCGAGCACCCGACGCTCACGTTGAGCCTCGTGAACGCATTGCTAGAGGCCGCCGAGCTCCCGCGGGCTCTGAGCCTCGAAGTGAAGAACCCGTTTAACCCGGCGGATTTCATAGGCGAGAAGGAGTCGGAGCTCGACATCCTGTATCGCGATGAACGTGGACGCGATGTCCAGCTTGAGATGCAGGTGAGGAGCCATAACGGCCTCTCGCAGCGCATGTTACACAATTGGTCGCAGCTCTATTCTAGGCAAATCAAGGCCGGCGAGAGTTACTTCAAACATCGCCCGGTCATTTCGCTTTGGATATTAAGCCAACGGCTTTGGGACGACGGCGTCTGGCTACGGCGCTTCGCCCCGCGCTGCGTGTTCAGCGATAGACTCCTGCATGAGGACTTTTCCGTGGTGACCGTAGAACTACCTTCATGGCGTCGCTGGCGAGAGGGGCTTGATGATGGTATATTTAGTCATATCGATAAATGGCTAGAGTTCCTATGCTCGGCCGAAGGTAGCGACTCGGACGAGCTCGTGCGCAAGCTCGGTGAACCTGAATACGAGGAGGCGGTCGGCGTTATGAGCGAATTCATGACGAGGGAGCAGCTTCTGCATTACTACGACATGCGGAAGAACTATACGCATCTCATGGCCAGCTACGAACAGACGGCTAAGCAGGAAGGGCATGAAGCAGGTGTTGCAGAAGGCCGTGCCGAAGCCCTAAGGCAGACCGCCGCCTCGATGAAGAAAAAAGGGTTGGATATCGCCCTGATTCAAGATGTCACCGGCTTAAGCGCGGAGGTGATAGCCGCGCTCTGAGTTTTCTCCGAAATTACCGCCCGGCGTCTTCGGCCCGGTTGCGTTAAAACTCGGGGCGCCTCGCGGCGCCCCTCATTCTTTAGTCCTTCTTGCCGGTTACCTTAATCACATGGTAGCCGAACTGCGTCTGTACGACGTCGGAGACGCTGCCGACGCCCAGGTTCTTGCAGGCGTACTCGAATTGCTGCACCATTTTGCCCGGGCCGAACCAGCCTAGGTCGCCGCCCGAGGACTTGGACGGGCAGGTCGAGTGCTCGCGCGCGAGCGAGGCGAAGTCCGCGCCCTGCTTGGCCCGCCGGACGAGGTCCTGGGCCAGGGAGCGGTCCTTGACGAGTATGTGGCTCGCCCTCCATTCCATTTTCGTACCTCCGTATACATAATCGCCGCGGCCATCTACGATGCCGCGGCGCGCCGGGCATGAGGCGCCCGGCGAGATCGTTATCGATACTGCCCGTGGAAGCGGGCTATCTTCTCTACCACCGCCTCGAGCTTCTTCGTAGGCGGCAGTATGGTCGTGCGGAAATGCGCCGTGCCGGGGATCTGGCCGAAGCCGGAGCCGGGCACCACGCAGATGCCCTCGGCCTCTAAGAGGGCCATGCACCATTCGGCGTCGGTGCGGCCCACGGGGATATCGATGCGCGGGAAGGCGTACATGGCGCCGGCCACGGTATTGCAGCTCACGCCGGGGATCTTATTGAGGCCGTCGGCCAGGAGCTTGGCTCGCGCCTTAAGTTCGTTCAGGATGCCGTCGCGCTCCGAGACGTACTCGTCGTAGCTGGGCTCGCCCTTTTTAGGCGGCTTGACCATGCAGTATACGGCCACCTGCCCCGGCAGATTGGAGCAGAGGCTCACCGACTGTAGCTTGAGGATCTGGGCCGCCACGTCGGCTGGGAGGTTGCGTATCTCGAAGTAGCCGCCGCGGTGGCCGCATTCGCCTAGGAAGCCCTTGCTGGTAGAATGGAAGCTGAAGAGCGATACCTCGGTCTCGCTCTTGTCGTGCATCACCTTGGCGAAGGAGGTGAAGCGCTCGCCGCTCTTGTAAACGTTCTCTTGGTAGACTTCGTCGGCCAGGATGGTCAGGTCGTGCTCGCGGGCAAAGTCCACGATCATGGCGATGTTGTCGGCGTCCAAGACGGAGCCGGTTGGGTTGCCCGGGTTGATGACGACGATGCCCTTGACGGTGACGCCGAAGCGCTTGGCCTCGGCCAGGCTCTCCTCGAGCATCTGGCGCGAAAGCTTCCAGTCGTTGTGCTCGTCCAGGTAATAGTTGACCTGCTTGCCCTCGTAGAGGGTGATGGTGGCCGAGTAGAGCGGGTATTGGGGGATAGGCACCATGATGCCGTCCTGGGGGCTCGCGATGAGCATGCGCAGGGCCGCCTGCACGCCCTTGGACGCGCCGTCGGTCAGGTAGATCGCGTCGGGGTCGGCGTCGATGCCGTCGCGCTCCTTGATAAAGGCGGCGACCGCCTCGCGTATGCAGCGGACGCCCTTGCTCTCCGAATAGGCGCCAAGGCCGTGCTTGCTGCCGGCCAGTACGGCGCGGGAGGCGGCGACGGCGTCGGCGGGGAAGAGCTCGGGGGCCTTCTGGGCCAGCTCGGGATATTCGCAGAGCGCCAGGACGCGGCGGACCCACGAAAGGGGTTTCTGCTCAAGGGCTTGAGGGTTGCCGATGTTGCAGTAGATGATCTCCCTGCCGGCCTTCTCAAGCTCCTGGGCGCGGGCCACGATGGGGCCGCGCACGGCGTATTCGGTCTCCAGCACGGCCTTGCCGAGCTGGTTTAGGCGTAGCGCCATGGTTAATCCCTCCTTTTATGGGACGGTCGCATTCTACCATTCGTTCTCGCGCGCGGGCAAGCGCCGCCGGCGAAGCGCCGCCGCTTGTGCGCGAGGCGGCGGCGTGCTAGCCTTAGTTCCGTGAACGTAGAATTCCATTACTACGCCGTGCATGCCCTGGCCCTCGAGGCCGGCTTAGACGCCTCCTTCGCCCGCGATTTAGCCTGCGCCTCCCAGTACGTCGACGCGGCCACGGTCACCCTGAGCCTGGAGACCGTGCGCGGCGCCTACCGCATCGAGCCTACGCAGAACTACACCTTCTGGGACGAGGCGGTGCGCACCGAGGTGTACCTGCCCTTCCACTTCCTGCCCGGCGACGCGGCCGAGGCGGCCGCTAAGCGCCGCGACGGCGCGCGGAACCCCTATGCCGTAACGCCGAACGGCGAGCTGGCTAAGGGCCTCCTTCTTGCCGCGCTCCGCGATAAGGATCCGTTCATCATAGGCGTCGCGCTCCATGCCTTCGCCGACGGCTGGGCCCACCAGAATTTCAGCGGCCTTATGGAGGCGTTTAACGAGCTGCCCGGCTCCAGCGTCTCGGCCCTGCCGGCGGCCGGCCACCTGCACGCGATGGCCAAGCCCGACGCCCCGGACGGGCGCTGGCGCGACGAGCGCCTCGTCGAGCCCGATATCGATAACGCTTCGCGCTTCAGGCAGGCGGCCCGGAAGATTTACCGCTACCTCTGCGTATACGCCGGCAAGGCCTTCGGCAACGAGGATTTAGTCTGCGATCGTCTCGAGGGAATTTGGCGAAAGCCCGACGGCCAGGAGCGCATGGCCGATTACGTCATCGAGTACGGGATGGAGAGCTGGGATAGAGACGCATGGCGCGCCGAGGCGGGCCTGCCGCCCGATAGCTCCGCGCTCTCCGGGGTGCGGCATTACGACAAGCTCTCCTGGGCCAAGGCCGAGTTCGCCAAGGCCTTCTCAGCCGGCCTTGAGTCCATCCCCGTAGGGACAGCTTTCTACTCGTCAAAACTCTATCGCTGGGCCGAGGCCGCCGCGGAGCACCGGAGTCGCGCCAAGGCCGCTCTGGCCAAGGCGGGTCTGATCACGGAGAAGTTATGAACTCAAGCTATCGTCGCCGCCGCACGTGCCTGAGCTTTCAGGCGGCCTTTAGCGTCGTCGCGCTCGCCGTTTCGGCGGCGCTCTCGTCGTGCGCGGTCAACCCCAAGCTCTCGCAGGGCATACCCCTGGAGCGAGCCTTGCCCGAGGGGGCGCTGGCCTACGTGAAGCTCGACGCGCCGCTCCTGGGCGCAGCGCTACGGCAGGGCGAAGGCCTGGGCCGGGATTCGGCAGCCCTCGCCGACGAACTGGAGCGCCGCGTCGACTTCGTAGTCGGCGCCTTCATGCCTAAGCCTACGGGCGAGGCGTCGAGCGCTACGCCCTCGCCGCTGCCGGATTTCGTCGCCTTGGCCGGCGGGCGCTTCCCATCCGGGGCCGCCGGTTTCCGCCTCGGCGTCGACCGCGCCTGGAAGCGCGAGGGTGCCAATTGGCGGCAGTCCGACGGGGAGCTCAGGATAGGCTTCTCCGGCTCCGCGGTCGCGCTCGTAGGGACGAGGCCGCTGGCCGAGACGGCTGCCCGTCTCCGGGATCCTGGACCGCACCCGATACCGGATGCGTGGCTGGCCGCCTGGTCGGTCGACGCGGCCCTCTATATTCCGAATCCGGCGGCCGCGCTGGGGGCGAGCCTCCCCGTCGACGCGTCGGCCTTGCCGCTCGAAGGCTTCATGGTGTCGGCGAAGGCCTCGCCTGAACGTCTTTATGCGACGAGCCTCAGCTTCGGCTTCGCCGACGAGCGCTCGGCTGTCGTCTTCGCCCCCTTGGCTAGGCTCTTCGCCCTAGGGCTCGTCCGGGCCGCCTGGCCCGAGCGCTCGGGCGAGCTCTACGCGGCCCTTCGCTGGGAGCGGCAGGGCCGAGTCCTCGTCGCCGCCGGCCTCGTCTTGAGCGCCGAGGAGCTCGCCTCGATCGTCGGCGCTTTCGGGCGCTAAAGGCCGATCGCGCCTAACCCGGGCTCGTCGGCCGCGTCCCCGCCCCTCGCTTGCGCCTAGCGCGCGCCGACGAACTCGGCGACGGCCGCGGCGAAGATTTCCGAGACCGGATAGGACGGATCGCTGAACGCGGCGAAATTCTCCTCGACGTCCGCGGGCACGTCCTTTAAGACATGGTTCATATAGGGCACGACGATGGTCACCGCGTCGGAGGCCGCCTCGCCGAGCCGGGTGAAGTCGTTCAGGCTGGCCTGCATATCCATATTGCCTTGGGCGATGAGCGTCTTCCCCCGATAGCGCGAGAGCTCCGCCTTCAGGTCGTACGCGAAGGCTTCGCGCAGGTAGGGGCGGAACGACGCGCGCAGGGCGCCAGAGTAAAACTCGCTGAGCTCGCCTAGGGGTTTCCCGTCGCGGACAGCCTGGAGGGCCGTGAGGCCTTCGGCCTTGAGCTCCTCGGGCGCGTCCTGTATGGCCTTTAAGAAGCTTTCATAGACGCTGTCGGCCGAGGCGCAGGCGACGACGAGCCCGCGCGCAGCCGGCAGGCGGTTGGCGGCTGCCGCGGCGACGGTCGCGCCGTCGTTCAAGCCCAGGAGCCAGACGCCGGAGAAGCGCGCGTCCTCGGACAGGGCGCCGGCGATCTCCGTGAGGTCGTCGACCCAAGCCCGGAACGAAAGCTCCGCTTCGCTTCTCACGAGCCAGCTGGCCATACCCGAGCCGCGCTTGTCGTAGCGGTAGCTGGCGACGCCGAGCTCGGCGAGGGCGTCGGCTAGCTGCATGAGCGCGTCGTGGCGCCCCGGGACGTTGTAGTTGTTGCCGTCGCGGTCGGCCGAGCCTAAGCCGGCGTGCAGGATCACCAGGGGCGGCTTGGCCTGTCCGCCTTGGGGTAGGACGAGCGTCCCCGGAAGGAGGTCCCCTCCTTTGCCGGCCATGGTCAGCTCGACGCCCGGCCGGCCTTGGATGGCCGCGCGGGCGGCGCTCGCCTGGCCTTGAGCCTCGCCTTGGGCGAAGATGCCGATCGCGCGACCGTCGGGACCCAGGTCGAGCCTGAGCGCCAATATGCCGCCGCCGAACTGCCAATCTACGGCCAAAGAGCCGGGCTCCAGCTGGATGGCGGCGCTCGGGTAGCCGAAGAGCTCGTTCGACGGTATGTCGAGGAGGGCTCCGGCGGGACCGACGTCTATTTCAAAGCCTATCTTCTGCTGCCCCAGATCGAAGGCGCCGCCCCAGCGCCCGTGCCACGGCGTAGCCTGCGCGGAGGCTAGGGCGGCGCTTAGGCTGAGGGCGACGGCGAAAAGGAATGCTCGTTTCATGGCGGCTACTATAGCAGGAGCGCTTAGGCGTAGCCTATAGAGGCTCTTTCAAAACTCAGTGAGTTTTGAAAGAGCTACCTAATAAACTGCGATTTGGCGCAGTGTTTGCGTCGCAAACGCAAGCAATCGCAAAGCCAATTTCAAAAGTAACCAACTTTTGAAATTGGCTATATAGCCACGGCGACGAAGAGGAGCGCGGCGCTCAGGGTTAAGGTCGCCAATTGCAACGCCCAGGTCCGCTTAAGCCAGGCGGCGTAGGGCATGCCGGCTAGGCCTAAAGAGATCAGGAGCACCGCGTTCGTCGGGTAGAGCATGTTGGAGAAGCCGTCCCCGAAGACGAAGGCCTGCACGGCGATCTGCCTCGATAGGCCGGCCAAGTCGGCCAGGGGCGCCAGGATGGGCATGAGGAGGAAGGCCTTAGCGCTCGCCGAGCCTATGAAAAAATTCATCCCGAGGGTAAGGGCGTACATCATGCCGGCGGCCCCGAAGCCCGAGGCCCGGCTTAAGGCGCCCGCCGCCGCGTAGAGTATCGTGTCCATGATGCCGCCCGAGACGATGATGCGCTTGACGCTCAATGCCATGAGTATAAGGAGCCCGGCCGGCGCGACCGCGGCTGCGCCTTGGGCGAAGGCGCGCAGGGCGGCCCGCAAGCCCAGGCCGGAGGCGAGCGCCGAACCGAGCCCCACGACGAAGAAGCCGAGCGCGATCGCCGGCAGCATGTAGTCTGAGGCGCCGCCGATCGCTGAAAGCGCCGCCACCGCTACGGCTAGGGCGGCGCCGCCCCAGCCGAAGAAGGCGACGCCGCGCCGGGTCTGCCCGCCCGCCGGTTGATCGCTCGCCGTCCCCGCGGGCGCCGGTCCCGCTAAGCCCTCGCCGAGCGGAGCCTTTTTGCGCTCGAGCTTAGCGACATGGCTTAACATAAACGCGATATACAAGGCATATATGAGGACGAAGGCGACGAGCCGAAAGCCCATGCCGCTTAAGAGCGGCACCCCCGCCAGGCGTTGCGCGGTGCCCACGCTGAAGGGGTTGGCTATCGCGGCCGAGAAGCCGAAGCCCACGGCCAGCACGCTCATCCCCAGGCCCGTGAAGACGTCCCAGCCGAAGGAGAGCGACAGGCTGATGGCCAGGGGCACGAGCGGCACGACCTCCTCGAAAATGCCCATGAAGCTGCCTATGAGCATGAAGAAGAGGCAGACGACGGCCAGGAAGAGCTTACGCCTAGCGCCGAAGCGGCGCGAAAGCGATGAGACGGCCCCTTCGAGCACGCCGGCCGAGCGGAGCGCCGCGAAGGCGCCGCCTACGACGACGATGAAGGCGACGATGACCGCCGCCACCGCCGCGTCCTCGCTCCCGAGCACCTCGAGCGGCGCTGTAAGCCAGCGCCAAGCCGGATAGGCCGGGCGCTCAGTCGGCGCGTAGCTGCCGGCCACGATCGAGCCGTCCGAAAGCCGCGCATAGCTCCCGGCGGGAACGATACGGGTGAGGAGTCCGGCGGCGAGCATGAGGGCGGCCAGCACGACGGCGCTCGTTATAAAGGAGCGGGCGGCCATATCGGGCGCGGGCTTGTCGTTAATCTTCTCCACGGCTGATCACCTCCCAAGGCCGCCCTTGCGCCGGCCGCGATATACGGAGGATACTGTACTACATCGGAGGTCTCTATGCATCCGGCCCTGATCGCCGCCGCCGCGGCCGCCGCCTTCGCTATCATACTGGTCGCCCGCGCGCTATCCGCGCCCCGGGCAGCGCCGCCCGCCTCGCTCGGCGCGGAGGCCTTAGGCGCGGTGGCGGGAGTGGAGGAGCGCCTCGCCTCTATCATACGCGTCGCGACGGTCGCGTCCTTCGCCGAGGAAGAGGAGGACGGCCAAGCCTTCGATCGCCTCAAGGCTGTTTTGCGGGAGCTCTATCCCCTGTGCTTCGAGCGCATGCTCGTAAGCGAGCCGTCCGAGCGTTCGCTCCTCTTAGAATGGCCCGGCCGCTCAGGAGCCCTAAAGCCGATCATCCTCTGCGCCCATTTCGACGTCGTCCCGCCGGGGCCGCCCGAGTCATGGGAGCGCGATCCCTTCTCCGGCGCGGTCGACGGCGGCTTCGTCCACGGCCGCGGCGCTCAGGATATCAAGGTGACGCTCGCCTCAGCGCTCTTCGCCGCCGAGGCGCTCCTAGCCCGGGGCTTCATCCCGGAGCGGACGGTCTTCTTCGCCTTCGGCGGCGACGAGGAGGTCGGCGGCATGCGCGGGGCGGCGGTCATAGCCGGGGCCCTAGCCGAGCGGGGCGTGCGCGCATCCTTCCTGCTCGACGAAGGGGGTATCGTGGCCGACGGACTCCTGTCCTTCGTCGATAGGCCCCTGGCCCTAATCGGCATCTCGGAGAAGGGCTACGTCGACGTGGCTATCGAGGCGGAGGGCACGGGGGGCCATGCGTCTATGCCGCCGCGGCATACGGCCGCCGGCGTGGTGGCCAAGGCGGTATCGGCCGCCGAAGCGCGTCCATTCCCGGCGACTATCACCTATACGACGCGCGGCTTCCTTCGCGCCCTGTGCGCCTACGCTCCCTTCGCGTATCGGCTCCTCTTCGCCAATCTCTTCGTGACGGCCCCCCTCGTAAAGGCGGCTTTCTCGGCGACGCCGTCGACCAACGCCCTCCTGCGAACTACCGCCGCGGCGACCATGCTCTCAGGCTCCGATAAGGAGAACGTCCTACCGAGGAAGGCGCGCGCCGTGCTGAACGTACGCATCCTGCCGGGGCAAAGCGTGGCAGGGACCCTCTCCCGCCTGGACGCGATGGCGGCCAAGGCCGGCGCGCGCGCCGTCGTCGCGCACAAGGGGCACGTGAACGACCCCCTGCCCGAGTCGCCGACCGAACATGAGGGCTACGAGGCCGTGCTCGCCGCGCTTTCAGCCTCCTTCCCGGAGGCCGGCGCCGTGCCGTTCATGTTCACCGCCGGCACGGACACCAAGCACTACCGCGGCGTCTGCGACGCCATCTACCGCTTCGCGCCTATCTTGCAGAATCAGGATGACTTGAACCGCGTGCACGCGGCTAACGAGCGGGTTTCGGTCGAGAACGTTCGGCGTTGCGCGCTCTTCTATAATGCGCTGCTCTCTTCTTGTTAATGGAGCCGGCCCGGCGCTCCGGGCGCGATGCGCTACGGGGCCAGTTCGAGCAGGGCAGGAAAGGCTAAATCGGCCTGGGAGCCGCCATAGCGCCTGAACCAGTCGAAGCGATCGGCTAGGGCGGCGGCGAAG